>SMXE01000126.1 GCA_004357015.1 Caldithrix sp. | reverse complement strand
TTGCCTTCAACACCAACGGCCAGGCTGCGGACGCTCTGCAGATTCATTCCCAAGGAGGCGAGGTCGATATTCCATACCTGCCACCCTGCCAGCGCTATATTCCCCGCTGGACCGTCGTAGGGAATCTTGGTCCCGTTGACCTTGAGATACATCTGCCCGGTGTTGCCGGCCGCACCATGGAACCAGACCACCAATGTGGTGACGCCTGCTCTGGTCCAATCCTGCGAAACGGCTAAGGAGCGCGTGGCCTCTGATTGGGCGGCAGCGCTATTGTCGTAATGGATGGGAAGGGATTTATTGCCCCCGTGAACAATCGTAGATTCCGGCGAAAAATCTCCGGTCCCTGGATTCGCGCCAACGAGGGCGCCATTGGCTGGATCGTCAAATCCATCGATCCAGGTGGCCCAGATCTCGAAAAACTCTTCGTCCTTGTAGCTCTCCATGTCGTCGATGATGATGACATCGGCGGTTGTGAAGCTCCAGACATCGCCGGTCCAAGTGCTAGGCTCCATGACGTCATTCACCTCATCGACACGCCAGTAGTAGGTTTGACTCAGTTGCAGATCCACCGCCAGGGTGTCGAAGCTGCTTTCGCTGACATTGCCGGCCAGGGATAAATTGGCGGAATCGGTCCCAAGGTATACATCGTGGCTACCCGCTTCACGTCCATCCTGACCCCATGCTAAGGTGACATCGGGCGACACATTGGTGGCACCAGATGCCGGATTAGGCCGAGTCGCAAAGGTGGGAATATAGTAGAACCGTACCTCACTCAGGCTGGCCTGCGGTGCGATGCCCTGGACACCGTTGACACTCACACGAACATGCTGGGCCATGGCGCCACCGAAATCAATGGTACTGTTGTGCGCATAGCCCTCGGCACCCGGAGCCTGGGCCAGTGGCCCGACACCCTGCAAAACGGTCCAGTTCTCGCCATCTAGAGAGTGTTCGATGACCACCTCCTTGGCTCCAAATCCCACGAAAGTCTCGACAAGCTGGTTGGAGTTCCAAATCCAAAGCTCGTGCAACTTGTACGCCCGGTCGAAGGCATATTCGATGGTGGCGGGGACACCACTGCTGATCCACATGTCGGCGGCAAAGACCCCATGAAGGTCGTCCACCAAACCAGAGCCGTCGATGGTCTTCTCAGGCCCGGATATGCCGAACGTGCTGGAGGCCGTGGCCGTGATATGGGTAATGGGAATCGAAAAAGGTTCGACCGTGAAGCTCCAGACGGTGCCCTTAAAGACCGTTGAATCGGGCGCCGCATTCACTTCGTCGATCCGCCAGTAATAGGTCTGGCCGAATTCGAGAAGCCCGGGCGGGGCATAGGTAACGGCCTGCTGGTCTTGAATGACCAGCACATCGAGCGGATTAGTTCTCCTGGCATCGTTGACATCGCCAAAACTGGTACCGAGATATACATCGTGCGTGTTAGCGAATTCTCCCGGATTCCAGCCAAGGACCACATCTCGCGGCACGTCCGTGGACGCATCAGCAGGGTTCGGGTCGGAGGCCGCAGGTCGACGTAGAAGCGGCATTCCATTGCCGGCATTATAAATCTTGACAATCTCAGCGCCAGTCAAAGCACGTTTCCATATGGCCACTTCGTCGACTTTGCCATCATCGTGAAAGAATTGACTTGGGCCGCCAGAATCCCACTCTTGTCCTATAGACCAAAGGCTTTCTGGACTGAAAGGAGGAAATTCAGGAGTGTGCGTACCTTGCTCCACACCATCCACATAGAGCGCGCCCACAGAGCCGCTCTTGGTATATGTCAGCATGTGCCATCGATTGTCATTGACAGGATCCTTGGAAGTAACGCTAGCTCCGCCTACGCCTCCATCATAGATGTTGGCTCTACCCTGAGCGTTACTTGCCGCTATTCCGAACATGAATATGTTGCTTCTAGCGGAGGTGTGAGCACTAAACCAGTATACATTAGAGCCAGTTGACGCATCTGACGCAGTCCTAACCCATGCATTCACGGCTATATTATCAGCATCTGCAAGATCATCCGCAACACTGTCAATGGCTATCCATATTCCAGGGCCTAAAGCTAAAGCGCCTGTTCCCACTTTGCCCAGCACCGGCGTAGGACCGCCCACAGAGATGCCGTGGTTTCCCTTTCCGCTGCTGTCAGCGACTACTGTTCCGGAAATCGTTCCCTCGTCAAAGGTCCAATAGCCGACAAGACCAGGGTCGGCTGCATCAGCTGTTCTTGTCAGAACCAGCCCCAGTACCGAAACGAAAGAGATTAGATAAATCAATTTCTTACACATGATAATCCCGTCAGGTACAAAAACTCATATCTACGGCCATTTTACTTGTCAAGGCCAACAAAAACCAAACTGCATTGGACCAACTATCCAATCCAGCAACTTGACTGGCATTGAGCGCAGCTACGCCAAGAATCAATACTGCAGCATCGATGCCGGTCCAATCTAACGCAACAATCAACCTTAGGCGGCTGTGCGAGAATAGGATTTCAACAACCCGCCTAGCAAATCCTTTCTGATAACATGCCTGGCTTCAATTGGCATGGTACCCCCCTGCCGCTTACCGTTGCTCTTGTATTCTGCTGGGATGCTATTGCCAATTCCCTGATGTGGCCTGCGCTCATTAAAATATGAACTATAACAGTCAACAACGTATTGCAGTCTATTCAAACCAAAGATCACCAGATGATCCAAGCATTCTTGCTTACTGCTCAACACATAACGTTCCGCTTGGGCATTCGCATTTGGAGCCCGGTAAGGCGTTTTAACGGTATCTACTTCAGATCCCAAAATGGCATTCATAGCCTCGGGATACAACTGGTCATTGTCACGAAGGAAGAATCGTGGCTCAATGCCCTGGTCTTCACAAGCCCAAAGAACATGACGAGTTTGTTGTTTAAGCCATTGATTCGTTGGTGAAAATGTAGCTCGGGCTAATAGCACTCTTCGGGTTTGTAAATGAATCACAAAGAAAACATAAGCCGTAGTCAACCCTCGAACAGTCCAGACCTCCTTCTGGTACATATCGGCACACAGGAAAACTGATGCATGTCGAGCCAAAAACTCTCGCCAAGACGGCCCTTTTCGTTCGGGTGAGGATGGTAGCCCATTCCTTCTTAAGATATTGGCGACACTACTTTTAGAGATGGTGATTTCAAGCTTCTTTAATTCGCCTTGAATCCGTGCATAGCCCCACTCGTTTTCACGGGCCATCTTACATACCAGTTGCTCGATATCTGGAGCTAGTCTAGGGCGACCAGGATTGTTCTTTCGTCGATCAGTATAATCCCATTTTTCCTTCTCAAGTTTCCGTTGCCACGCAAGAATAGTCTTGGGTTGAACGATAGTTACAACTTTCTCCATCAAGTCTTTGCCCATCGCCACGGCGGATTCAACCAATGTTCTTCGTTCGTCATCTGTAAAGACAATCTTCTCGGTGATCTTGGACTTAAGAATCTTGTTTTCCCGTCTGAGGTACTCGTTTTGAAGTGTCAATTCGCGACGTAGCAGCCGCGTGACCGTTGCGATTAGAGGTACACTTAGCCATTTGCTGGCAGGGTTCGCATCAGTATTGTTTTCCATGGTATCAATCTATCCTAACGCATTGCAGAAACACATTTTAAATGCTATCGTGTAGCCATAGTTCTGGGTAGCTTTATATTTTTGGACCGGACGAGCTTCAGCCCTGCTATTGGCCTGGTAGGCGGCAAGCGGAGTCTTGCGAAACGCTTAACCCGAATTTTGGGAAAGGAACACAGCATGACAACTGACATGACCAAAACCAAGAAATGGATGCTCACCGGTGTGTGTTGCGCCATGATAGTGAGTTGCGCCGGCATTCAGACGGTCTTTGCCCAGGACCACGAGGCCGTTGGCAGGCGTCTCAGGGCAGCAGTGGCAGCCGGAGAACTGACCGGCGAGCAAGCCATCGAAAGGATGGCGGCTTATAAGAAGCGCGTCGGCCAAGGAAAGGGGTCAGCAGACGCGGAGGAGAAACTTGATGCCGTCAGGCGGCGTATGTCAGTCGCCCTCACAGCCGGAAAGATCACGCGCGAGCAAGCCATCGAAAGGATGGCGGCTTATAAGAAGCGCGTCGGCCAAGGAAAGGGGTCAGCAGACGCGGAGGAGAAACTTGATGCCGACGCTATTGCAAAAAGACTCAAGGCAGCCGTCAAAGCGGGCAAGCTGACGGAGAAAGAAGCCAAGGCCAAGTGGGAGGCGATGAATAAACGTAAGTAGATGGGCAATCGTCGCGAAGCGATTAGGGAGGAGGGTCGCCCCTGGCGTAAGCGAGGGGACCACGGCCGTCGCGACGCAGATGGCTCCAGGTGTTGTCTCTGCACGAGTAGCTGTCAAGGAACGAACCGGTCACAGCTGTGATCGGCTCGTACGGTGTAAAAACTCATCCGAGTATAAACTCTTTAACCAAAGAGCGATATATTTCGAATCAGGAGAAATGCTCGGCTGCCATTGACACTGCTCAAGGAAACAATGACACTGAAGAGGGATTCTTCTCGTACACCGGACGTACCTTCCACATTAAGCTTTACGTCCAACATCTTAAAGTCCAGAACTCAAGCAGCCAATCGGTGGTAGGACTTCAGCAATCCACCCAGGCGCTCAACACATACAATCTCAGCCGTATCCTCAATGGAGTGTTTGGGTTCAATGATTCTGCGCTTGTCAAGGCGAGATCGGACCACCCTAGCGTCGGCTCTAAGATCTGAGGATACAAGCGATCAGGTGCCCGATGCGATCATTGGTGTGTTCCCCGCCCTGCTCCTCATATTCGGCCTAAACCTTACAGATGGCTGACAACCGCCGATTAAGCCGGGATAAATAGGTTACAACATTAGCATGATGGTACCCACTGAGTTTGCCAGGCGTCAGTCGCCCACACCACCCAAGACGCCGAGTTCTCGTACACGATAGTCCAGGATGTCGTGATTAATAGCAGGGCAGGTTTTTGGCGCGGCCGTCACAAGAGCAACAAAGTATCACCAATAGC
>SMXE01000125.1 GCA_004357015.1 Caldithrix sp. | reverse complement strand
GTGGGCATCATTGTCGAATCAAGCAAGGAGATTGAGTATTGAAAAAAGAGATCCACACACGACGCGCTTACGGACTCGGTTTTTGTGCCACGCTCTTTCTGCTGCAAGTTGTTTTACTCAGTGCCAGCACGCCGGTACCGGATGCGGCCCGCCCGGGCTACGATGCCATCCAGGCTAAAAATCTGGCGGCCCTGCTCAAATTCATCGCTTCGGACGAGCTTGAAGGTCGCAATACGGGCAGCCGCGGTTTGAACATCGCGGCAAAATTCCTCGAGACGCAATACACCCTCGCCGGGCTGACGCCGGTCCCTGGTCACGATTCCATGCTGCAAACATTCTACGTCATGGAAAGTAAAATCAAAGAGACTTCCAAAATTTTTGCAAAAACGCGCGCAAACGGCCAAACAGACGAGCATGAATTCGAGCTGTATCATGATTTTGCGATTCTCTCCCTGCACGCCGGATCAATCAGTGAAGAATGGCCCGTGGTTTTCGGTGGTTTCGGATTCAAAGATACAGCCACCGGTTATGATGACTACAACCACCTCGACGCCGCGGGCAAGGTCTTGCTTGTCCTCGACAGTTCTCCAAAACTTTCTACCTCGCCGGATCTGGACCCCGCCGTGCTTCGCCGCAAACTCCGGGCGCTGCGTCGTGAAAAGGCGAAATGGGCTCAGGAGGCTGGCGCCAGCGCGCTGATTCACATCAATATCCAGATGACGCCGGAAAGCATGGCGCGGCTCAAACCGTATCTGAGCAGGCCAAGGCAAAGGCTCGCCGATGATCCGGAGGCAATTCCGCAAGCCATCGTCACCGCGCAAGTTGGCAACGCGCTCTTGAGTGGCAGAGGCTGGACCGCAGACAGCTTGCTAACCACGCTCGCACAAAACCACGCACCGGTTCATCTTACTCTGCCGGGTCTAAGCGTGCGGTTTGACCTGGAAAGTGCAGCAACAAAGAAACAAACCCAAAACGTCGTGGCTTACCTTGCCGGCGATGACCCGCAGTTAAGGGATGAAGTGATTGTGTTTGGTGCGCACTATGACCATATTGGCATGAACGCTGACGGAGAAATTTATAACGGTGCGGACGACGATGGCAGCGGCACGGTAGCCATTCTTGAAATTGCGCACGCATTTGCCAGGAACAAATTCCGCCCGAATCGCAGCCTTGTGTTCGTCTCACATGCCGGCGAAGAAAAGGGATTGCTCGGTTCCCAATTCTACACGCAGTCACCCCTCGCGCCCATCGAAAGCACAGTTGCACTGCTCAATATCGATATGATCGGTCGTAACGATCCCGGGGCGGTGTACATTATCGGGTCGAATTTTCTTTCCAAAGAATTGCATGAAATAAATGAAGAAGCCAACGAGCTTGTTGGTTTGAAACTGGATTACGCTTACAACGATCTGAACGACCCCAACCGTTTTTACTATCGCAGCGACCACTACAACTACGCCAAACACGGCGTGCCGGTGATTTTCTATTTTTCCGGAACACACGAAGACTACCACAAGCCCACAGACACGATTGAGAAAATTGACTTTGCCAAAATGGAGAAGGTTACCAAGTTGGTTTATCTCACCGGCTGGAAACTAGCCAACCTCCAGCATCGGCTCAAGAAAGACGGTCTGCTCCTGGAAAAGGAAACGAAACACTGACTCTAACACTTGGAATTTCCCGATTTCTAATAGATTGCAAAAATCCGTTTCAATCAGTGTGAATCCGTCGCTAAATTATTTATCAGGAAATCCTATCTTTTAGGAGGGAAAAATGCGATTCCGAATTATGCTACTCGCGCTTCTGGTGGCGTGCACATCTTCAAAGAACATTGAAAACGTCCCGGAGGGTTACGACGCCGACGTGTATGCAAAGGCTGTGGAACTCGCCCACAAGTACATCATCCTTGACGGCCACATCGACGTTCCCTACCGCCTGGAAGAGGAAATGCAGGACGTTTCGCAGGTGACCGCTAAGGGCGACTTCGACCACCCGCGGGCAAAGCAGGGTGGCCTGGACGCAGCGTTCATGTCGATTTACATTCCGGCGCGCTTCCAGAAAACGACCAACGCCTCCAAAGAAGTAGCGGAAAACCTCATCGCCATGATGGACAGCATCATCGCAGCCAACCCGGACAAATTCGCGCATGCCGGCACGCCGGATAAGGTGCGGCACAACTTCGATAAAGGACTGATTTCGATGCCCTATGGTATGGAAAACGGCTCAGCCATCGAAGATGACCTGTCCAATGTTGAGTATTTCCACAACAAAGGTATTCGGTACATCACACTGACGCACGGCAAGAAAAACCTGATTTGCGACTCGTCCTATGACCCGGAGAAAGGCTGGAACGGCCTGAGCCCGTTCGGAGAAAAAGTCGTTGCCGAAATGAACCGTGTCGGTATCATAGTCGATATCTCGCACGTGTCTGACTCGACGTTTTATCAGGTTTTGCGGCTCACCAAAGTACCTGCGATCTGCTCGCACTCCAGCGTACGCGCCTTCACTCCCAGCTGGGAAAGAAACGTCGATGACGATATGTTGCGCGCGCTGGCAATGAATGGCGGCGTCATTCAAATCAATTTCGGCTCGGGCTTTCTGACCCAGGCCGCCAATGAGCAAGGCACGGAATTCCGGGAGCATCGCGCAACATTTATGGAAGACCATGGCATCACTAACAGCTCTGATCCTCGCGTCGAGGCCGAAATGGAGCGTTATAAGAAGGAACATCCCCCTGAATACGCAGACGTCGAAACCGTCATAGACCATATCGACCATGTGGTAAAGCTCGTCGGGGTTGACCACGTTGGTCTCGGCTCTGACTTCGACGGCGTGGGCGATTCGTTGCCCACCCATCTGAAGTCGGTGGCGGACTACCCGAACATCGTTTATCACCTGCTAAAACGAGGCTATGCGGAGGAAGATATCCACAAAATACTGGGTGAGAATGTGCTGCGGGTGTGGCAAAAGGTCATGGAGTACGCAACAGCCTCAAACTGAGAAACACGCTTCCCACTTCTTACAAACTTTGAAGGCGCCTGCACGCACACAAGCAGGCCCTCTGTTTAAGATGGCGGTGCTCCGAGAAGGAGGAGAAACCATAGCGCGCTACTTATTCAATCCGCGCTCGACCTGCTGCAGCGGCAGTACCGTCGTCTCTTTCGGACTGGAAAGCACGATATCTGTGCGGGTATTCAGCACACCCGGCCAGGCCTGAATTCTTGAGAGCAGTTGCTCCAGGGCGGCGGTGTTTGCCGTTCTCACTTTGAGCAGGTGTGAGTCCAGCACTCGCAGACATTTCCTGCGGCAGCTCCGTGCATAAATCATGGCAGCAGTGACATTTTGTTTAATTTCCATTGAATTGTTAAAGTAAAAAGTATACCTTACGTGGAATAATCCGATTGCATCGGGCGTTTTGCTGATTTGTATGTTTAGATCACAACAGCAATTTCTTTACACACTAACAAAATAAGGAGGTCGTAATGGGCAAAAGAATTCTTTCCTTAATCGCTGTTCTGAGCCTTGTGTTGTTTAGTCTCGCACTTGGTGCGGACAAGTATGTGCTGGACGCGGCGCACTCGTCCGCATCCTTCTCCGTCAAGCACATGGTCATCAGCAAGACCAAAGGCAACTTTAAGGACTGGGACGCCACATTCATGATCGACGAAGAGGACTTGACAAAATCTTCCGTTGAACTGACGATCAAGACCGCAAGTATCGACACCGATAACGAGAAGCGTAACGGCCATCTGAAGAGTGCGGACTTCTTCGATGTTGAGACCTATCCCGAAATCACGTTCAAAAGCACCATGATTGAAAAGACGGACGACGGTTACCTTATTACCGGCAACCTGACGATCAAGGATGTCACCAAGGAAGTCTCATTCCCGCTCGAATTGAACGGTTTCATCGATGACCCCATGGGCAACCGCCGGTTTGGCGCCGAAGCCGGGCTGACTATCAACCGTCAGGATTTCAACCTCAAGTGGAACAAGACGCTCGACACCGGCGGCCTGATCGTAGGCAACGATGTGGAGATCACGCTTCAGCTTGAAGCTACCAAGGCAAAAGAAGGCACGAACTAAGCCAGATATTCGATTTTCTGGACCATCTGCTTCCTATTGTAGGGGCCCTGGTTAGAAACCGGCCCCTACGATTTTGAAATCATTCCGTTACAAAGCTTGCGTTTAGCAAGCGTACTTGTATATTCGCTGGCACTGCAATTTTGCACTCCAGATCAAGCGTCACGACAGAAACCTGACTCTCTCTAGCGGAAGCGCCCGAGACGCATGGGCGTAGTTGTTCGAGCACCGACTCCAGACTCCTCTTTCAGACTCTGTTTCTACAACCCATGCCGACCTTTAGCCCAAAGGGCGAAAGGGATTTGTCATGCATGTTACCGTGACAAATAACTACATTAATGGTCCAACCGAAGGAGGTTACGCATGAGAGGCAAACTGTTCACTTTTTTGCTGGCCGTACTTCTGCTCCAGGTTTTTGTCTGGAACGTAACCGTACCGGGCTTTTCTACGCGCTTCCGTGGTCTGGCGCGGGATGCTTGGCCTCATGTTCTATTTCGTCATCATCTCACTTTATTATGTCTATATTTTCTCTGCAAAACTCAACGAGCGGTTGCTGCGCGAATCCGAACTCAAAGCGCTGGTCAAGGAAGCTGAACTAAGATCTCTCAAATTTCAACTCAACCCGCACTTCATCTTCAACAGCCTGAACTCCCTCAACTCGCTCACGCTTTCTGACCCGGAGCGCGCGAGCGAAATGACAGTGAAGCTGGGCGACTATCTGCGCACCACGCTTTCGAGGACTGACAAGCAGAAAAGCACATTGGGTGAAGAACTCGACTCAGCCAGGCTTTACATCGACATCGAGAAGGTACGATTTGGTGACAAAATCGACTACCGCGAAGACATAGGCAGCAACTGTCTCGATCTCGCTGTGCCGTCGATGATCATTCAACCTTTTGGAAAATGCTATCAAACACGGAGTGTACGAAAGTCTCGCAAAAGTGACCATCAAAGTGACCGCGAGAAAAAATGGTCGCTTCCTGAAACTTAACGTAGAAAATAACTTCGACCCGGAAGCAGTGCCCAGGGAAGGGGATGGCATTGGTCTGCGGAACGTGAGAGAGCGTTTAGAGAAGATGTACAACCGTTTCAATCTGGTTGACATTGAAAACTCGGGCGACAGCTTCTCCGTGAAACTCATGATTCCGCTGGAGGAAAATTAACCTTGGCAAAAATAACAGCCGTCATTATCGACGATGAATCGCCGGCGCGCCACGTGATAAAGACCTACCTGAAAGAACATCCCGAAATAGAGGTGGTGGCTGAATGCAGCAACGGTTTCGAAGGGCTGAAGGCGGTGCAGGATTTGAAGCCGGACATGGTTTTTCTCGACATCCAGATACCGAAAATAACTGGCTTCGAAATGCTCGAGTTGATGGAGGTCCAACCGGTCATCGTCTTCGTGACCGCGTATGACCAATACGCACTGAAGGCATTTGAAGCCAGCGCCGCAGATTATCTGCTCAAGCCATTTTCGCGCGAGCGTTTCGCGGAAGCGCTCGACCGGGCGCGGCTCTTCATCAAAGACAGGGCACAGCATGACAAAGTCATCGCGAAACTTCAAAGTCACAGGGAACAGCAGGAATACTTGCAGCGGGTGGTCGTCAAGGAGGGCTCGCAGATCCTGATCGTGCCTGTGCAGAAAATCTTTCGTATCGAAGCGCAGGATGATTATGTAATGCTCCATACGCGCGAGGGTGATCTGTTGAAACAAAAAACCATGAAGTTTTTTGAAGACCATCTCGACCCTGATGGCTTTGTCTGCATTCACCGCTCGCACATCGTCAGGATTTCCTTTATCAAAAAAATCGAGCTTTTTGGAAAAAGTTCATACAAAGCTGTCCTGAAAAACAACCAGATTTTGCCCGTAAGCAGAAGCGGGCATGCGCGTTTAAAAGAAATTTTCGATTAGCTTTCGCTTCTTCACCAGGCGCAGCAATTATGGTTAAACTACGGATTTACACAATATCGGTGCCTTCCTTCCAGGACACGTTCGCTTCGCTCATTGATTTTCACACTCCTCTTCAACTTGATACATGCGCTTTGCGGATCGCAGGAAAACCACTTGCAATTTCTGGCTGAATGGTTTATTTTCCCTCAATCAAATCTTGGAACCGGCAGTTGTTACCCAGAGAATCCTCTCATTTAGACCCTCGTTTGAAAGACACAAAACCATGAAGCGCAAAGTACTCCTCATCACGCTCACTATCGTTTTTCTAAATTTTCCCGCGACGTCCCAGACCATTCCGTCCCCGGAGCAGATGTTTGGCTTCAAAATGGGCAGCGACAAGAAGCTCATCGACTGGGACCAAATCCTTTCCTATTTCCAAATGTTGAACAACAATTCAAAACGCGTCCAGGTCGTGGAGCTTGGCCAAACAACCCTGGGCCGCCCGATGATCATGGCGATCATTGGCGCCGAAGAAACCATGGCGAATCTTCAAAAATACCAGAGCATTCAGCAGCAGCTTGCGCGGCCATTTGATCTGGATGCGTTCAAAGCCGAGGCCCTGGTCAGGACAGGCAAGCTGGTCTTCCTCATCACGATGAACATTCATTCCACTGAAATTGCCTCTAGCCAGGAATCGGTGGAGCTGGCCTATGAACTCGCCACCGCCAACAGCGTCAGAGTCGGCAAGATCCTCGACAATGTCCTTATTCTTCTCATCCCTTCGCTCAACCCGGACGGCCAGGACATGGTCACCGAGTGGTATTTGAAGGATGTCGGGACCGAGTATGAAGGCAGCCGGATGCCCATGAAATATCACCACTACGCAGACCACGACAACAATCGTGACTGGCATTTTTTCAACCTGGTGGAGAGCCGGAATGTGGCGAAAGTTTTGTACCACGACTGGTACCCGGAAATTGTCATGGATCAGCACCAGATGGGATCGCACGGCGCCCGGCTGTTTCTGCCGCCCTACGCCGATCCGGTAAATCCCAACGTGGCACCGGCCTTGATGGCAAGCGTGAACATGCTCGGCAAACACGTTGTATCCGACCTGCATGACCAGGGGTTTCAGGGCGTGGTAACGGGCACGATCTTCAACGCATTTTTCGAAGGCACCATGTCGAAGACGCCCCTTTGGCACAACCGAATCGGCATTTTGACAGAAGCAGCCAGCACTCGAGTGGCATCTCCTATCTTTTTTCCGAAGACGAGCTTGCGCGGCATGGGCATCGACTTGCCGGACTATTCGCAACAGACCAATTTTCTCGATCCGTG
>SMXE01000124.1 GCA_004357015.1 Caldithrix sp. | reverse complement strand
GCCGATTAGAATTGTGGAGCACAAGAGCAAGGGCAAAATCAATAAGCGTATTCGGATTGCCATCGATGAAGAATCAGGAGCGTTGGGCGCACAGTTAAAGAGCGCGTGTAATGTGAAACTTCAGTTACTATTCAGCTCTTGGCTGTTGGCTTTTTAGCTGTTGGCCTTGAGCTTGCTGATAAGGTTATTTATCATCTTTTGTTCTGATGAAAGAGCCAATTCAAACGATGCACCTATAGCCTATTTTCAAGAACCGTTTGAGACCAACCTATGACAATGGCCAAGAAGCCAACAGCTAAATGCCAATAGCTGAGTCGTTACAGTTACAAACTTCACAAACAAACTACTTGAAAAAGGTGGGTTTATCGAGTATATTTCAGGCGAAGTTGACTTGAGGTTCTAATCTTCAATTTTGTAGTTTACGTGAATTTCACCGGTGTCGATTTTGCTTCGGAAGTATTTTATGGCGCGGGTTTTCAGGATGGTGCGGGTGTGAGGCAGAAGAAAGATGAATCCCATTGCGTCGGTGACGAGGCCCGGTGTCAGGAGGAGCAGTCCGCCGGCCAGCACGAAGGCGCCGTCGATGAGGCTCTCCCCGGGGAGTTGGCCGTTTGCGAGTTCTCTCTGAATCTGGGTTACGATTCGGAAGCCTTGAGAACGTGCCAGCGCCGCCCCTAAGACGCCTGTGATAATGACGACAAGAATTGTGTCCCACAGCCCAATGCGCTGCCCCAACTCGATCAGCAGCATGAGTTCAACGAGTGGAACAATTGTAAAAAGGGCGATCAGTCGAATAAACATATCTTTTGGCTCCGAAATGGCTATTATCAAATTAGGTTTTTTATTTCAGATCCGCAAGTCGTTTTCAGTTTGATGCTCAAGAACTGTTTGTCTCTTTTTGCCTTGCTCATCTCTGTAGCGTGTGAGAGTCCGTTCACGACGCGCGAGGCTGAGCTGCCGGATGGGAGTTCTTCAACTTTTCTCAATCCTACCAGCCCGGACATTGTTTTTGTCAATTTGCGAGTTGCCTTTGATGAACGCAACGTAGAGAACTACATCCGCACGTTTGTAGATTCTACGCGCTCAAGCAGACGGTTCAAATTTCTACCCGACGAGGGCGTGGCCGCCACCCGCCCGGGCACCTTTCTGAACTGGAGCCTGGAGGATGAACGGCGCTATCTTATTAAACTGTTCCAGGCCACATCACCGGATTCAGTCTTGCGTTTGACTTTTGTCGAAGATAAAACGGACGAATCAGCCAATTCGGCCACAGTTACGCAGAACTACCGGCTGACGGCCCGACATAGCCGCCAGGAACTGGGACTGGGACCTGAGGTACTCGGCCAGGCCATTTTCTATCTGGAAAGAAATGAGACCGGGGATTGGTCTATTCATCGCTGGGAGGATTTTAAAGTGAACACAGCTGACCAGTCCTGGAGCGAATTGAAGGCATTTTTTCAGTGAGGGCTACCGAGGATATGCTGCCGCGCGGGAAGGTGAGGCTTTTCTGGGTGTTGTTCGGGTGTACGTTGGTGTTGGCAACACTTCGGCTGCTGCAGGAACCGGAGTTGCTGAAGAAGACGCTGCCAGCCAACGCCGAGGAAATGAAAGACAACCTGGCATTTGTACCATTCAGGATCCTGTTTGCGCACGGCATTCGCGTGGAATGGATCGAGGGCAAGGGCTATTTCAAAAAGGCCAGGATTCCGCGAGATCTGCCGGTGGACGTGCCTTATGCAGCCATTGTGGCGCGGATAAGAAATTTGGGCGGAACCCTGCTTCGTGCCGAATCCAACCCCAAGGGGGATCGCAGTATTATCGAAGTTGCTTTCAACCAGGAACCACTTTTTCACTTCACGCTTATTCGGGATGCGGATATTTCCAGAGTCTCAGGCCGGATTGCCATCGTGATCGACGACTTTGGCTATAAGATGGATTCCACGGTGAGGGAGTTCCTGAGCTTCGGACAGGAGATAACGGTTTCGGTCCTTCCCGGCCTGAAGTACTCCGGCAAGATTGCGGAGTTAGCCAATCAAAATGGGCTTGATGTCATGATTCATTTGCCAATGGAGCCACAGAGCCGTAAATTTAAACCGGATGATTTTATTCTGTTAACAGGAATGGAGCCGAAGGAAATCAGGAATCGAGTGAGAAAAGCGATTAGGGCTGTGCAGCATGCCAAAGGGATGAACAACCACATGGGCTCTTTGGCATCCACAGATGCGGCGGTGGTGGCGGTGCTCATGGAGGAAGTGAAGCGCGCACATCTTTTTTTCCTCGACAGCATGACGGCTCCCAATTCGGTGGCACACACGCTTGCCAGAAAAAAAGGGGTCCCCTGCGCCCTCAACAATGTGTTTCTGGACAGCCACGAGGAAACGTTGTTAATAGAACAACAAATAAAGGAATTAGCGCAAATGGCGTTTAAGAACGGCTTTGCAATCGGTATCGGACATCCGAAGAAAAACACACTCAAAGTATTGCAGGAGCAAGTGCCGCTGCTGAGAAACCGAGGCTTCGAGTTTGTTGGGGTTTCTGAACTTGTTAATTAGGAGGGACTGACTGATGATGAGATTAGGGGTGAATGTCGACCACATCGCGACGGTGCGGGAAGCCCGGCGCGGTAAACGGCCGGATCCGGTAGCGGCAGCCATTGTTGCGGAAATGGCCGGCGCGGATGGCATCGTGTGCCACCTGCGGGAAGACCGCCGCCACATCAAAGACAAAGATCTGTTTTTGCTGAAAGAGATTGTGAAGACGCACCTTAATCTCGAAATGGCCGCCACCGACGAAATGGTCAACCTCGCCACGGAGGTGGCGCCGGACATGGTCACGCTGGTGCCGGAAAAGCGTGAGGAAGTCACCACCGAAGGCGGACTGGATGTGGCATCGAACTACGACTGGATCGAAGAGGTGGTACGGCAATTGCGCAATCACAACATTGTCGTGTCCCTCTTTGTCGATCCGGACCTGGAGCAAATCAAAGCGGCAGCGCGCTGCCAAGCCGACTATGCGGAAATCCACACTGGCTTGTACGCCAACGCCGATGATCTCAGCGCCATGAATGACGAACTCGAGAAGATTCGCTCAATGAGCATGGCCGCTTCTAAACTTGGACTTGGCGTCAGCGCCGGCCACGGTCTAGACTATCACAACGTCCGGGATATTCTTGATATCGAGCAGATTGAGGAATTGAACATCGGCCACGCGATCGTGGCCAAAGCAGTGATGGTGGGGATGGAAAGTGCCGTGCGTGAGATGCTGGCCATCATGCGTGGCTGAACGTTATTTTTGTTCAGATGCTAACTATTTAGTTGGCGGCCTTTCCTGGATTTTTTCTGGCCATTGATAGGCAGGAAAATCTGAAATTCAGTTCCCTTTCCCTTTCCCTTTCCGCTTTTAACTTTTACACCGCCGCCGTGCGCTTCCACGATGGCCCGTACCGACGGCAGACCCAGGCCCAGGCCGCCACCTTTGAACGCCTCCTTGCTTGAGCTGTGGTGGTCGCTGCTCTGGACTTCATAGAATTTTTCAAAAATCAGACCTTGCTCGGAGGAAGGAATTCCAATGCCGTTGTCTTTGACACAAACCAGGCAGTAGTCACCATCGCGTTGAGCAGATACCTCAATTTTCCCGCCGTCGGGTGTGAACTTGATGGCATTTTGAATGAGCTCATTCAGCACGCCTTTGATTTGCGCGCGGTCAACAGTCACCACCAACTTCTCAGCGCTGGCGCCAACCTTGACCTCTTGTTTCCGTTTCCTTGCGGTCAACTGGTAAGCGCTAACGCTTTGCTGAACCAAGCCGGCAATATCGACTTTTTCTGATTTGAGGGTGGTTTCGCTGCTTTCCATGTGAATCAGATTGTGCATATTGGTAACGATCTCTTCAAGATCTAAAATAGCATCTGAAATCACCTGCATGCACTGCTTTTTTTCTTGATCCGAAAGCTGATAAGCGTACTCGTCAGCCAGGATGCCGACATATCCTTTCAGATGGCTGACCGGTGTTCGCAATTCGTGGCTGGTGATTGCGATAAACTTATTTTTCATGTTCTGCAACTCGGTCAGTTTTTCGTTTGCAAGCCTGAGTGCTTTGTTTTCTTCACCGAGCTTGATGCGGTCGAAACATCTATTGGCTACAATCCGGATTTGGTCTGGCTTCACCGGTTTTAGAATGAAATCAAACGCTCCCTCCTTCATGGCGTAGATGGCGCTTTCGATGGTGGCGAACGCCGTCATAATCACAACTTCAACGTGCGGATGATCCCGCTTTATGGCCTCCAGCAATTCGATGCCGTCCATCATCGGCATCTTGAAATCGGTAAAGACGACTTCGAAGGATTCCTGCCGCAAATATTCCAACGCCTTGATGCCGTTTTCTGCCAACTGGACAGTGTAGCCCCTTGATTCAAGGCTCCTCTGGCAGATGTTTCGGATAACCTCTTCGTCGTCAACTATCAGGATTTTGTTCGGTGTCTTGGCCATAATATGTCGTTAGTCAGATTCCGTACTTCGACCGGCAGGACTATCCGGAATTGTCTCTGGAATTCTCCCGGTATTCTACATGTGCCGCATTCTGAAACTTGTGGATGAGCTGCTCAAGTCGCAATGCCTGCTTCTGTATTTCATCGACATCTTTCGTAATGGGATGGCCTTCCGCAAGTTCTTCCTTGATCAATGCACAATAACCTGAAATGCCGGTAAGCGGTTGGTTGAGTTCATGCGCAATGGAGCGAGCCAACTCCACCACAGAAAAGAGTTTCTTGTTCCTTGTCTCAAGTACGGCTAGTTTGCGGTCCCGTGTCGACAATTTATCCGTTTCCGGCTTGCCATCTTTTTGCCAGAAATTGTCCAGAACAAGTGCGACCACAGAGGAAATTACGTAGAGGGCTTCAGAATGTTGGTTGTGATAAGGCAGGCGATCACTCCTTACCTGTATTATGCCACTTACACGTCCGTGAGACAGGAGCGGCGCTGCCATCAGCCCTGACGATGCGTTTTGGTTGTGCACGTTTTCCCACACAACTTGCTTGTTCGCCACTGCCTCATCCGCGAGGTTCGGAGAAAGCTTGCCATCTCCGGAGGTCGATTCTGCCCCGCCGGAATAGACAGTATGGAAAGAAGCTGACACCGCATCATATTTAGATATGGCCAGTGCACTGACTGGGAGCACCTGATGTATCGCCTCTGCCAGTTTCGAAAGAAAATCTTCAAGCTGTAGCCCTGAATGGATCGCTTGACTGGTGACTCTTAGAAAATGGAACAGACTGGCTTCTGCTGGGAGTGATTTAGTCGTCTCGGGTAGTTCGGCCTGGGTACCCATGTCGTATGACTTCATCTCATTTAGATCTTTGGATTGCCGATTCACACCACTAATTTTCCACAAACGTTCGATTATGCTGCAGGCCCATAACGCGTTTTATCGGCAAAATCGTTTAATTCTGTACAGAACGGCAAGGACTGAGACCGAAAGTGCGTGTTTATATTGGACGCTGCAGAAAGAAGCAGAAATTCGCAACTTCCTCTCAAAAAGTACATAAATATAGGCGAAAGTCAAGAAGTTTTTCAATTGCATCAAAAATATAAATCTTGAGTTACAAGGTCATTGTCTTGTATTCCTTGTAGAGCAACAAAACCTGCGGAATGTAATAGCTGGTCTCGGCCCAGAGGATACCGCTCCCCTTATTGTTGGCTATCCAGATGGCAGCGCGCTTTTCACCCCCATTGTAGGCTGCCAGGCCCCCCTCCAGTTCATAGAGTTCAATAAACATTGAAAGCTGACGACAGCCTATCCTGATGTTATAAGCAGGGTTGAACAGGACGTCCGCTCGTGAGGTCCAGGTGATGCCTTCGTAGTGCGCGATCCACAAGCTGCTGGATGGCATGATCTGCATCAGTCCCATTGCGCCGGCCTCGGAAACGACTTCCGGTTCCCAGGTGTTGCCGCTTTCGTATGTAATAGTTGCACAGATAAGATCGACATCCAGATTGGTGTATTTGTTGCTCATGTTGTAGATTTCATCAGCGATCTCATATTTCATCCCGGAAGGCATATCCGCGTTGTAGCGACTTACTATCCGCATAATCTTCTGGATGTTATACTGCCGCACGCTATCGACGTTTATGGCGGCGCGAATGTCCTGCAGCTCTTTCTCCAGATCTCTGATTTTGGTGTTGCTTTCAATCCCCCCAAGGCCAAAATACTTGTAAGCAATGGTGAAACCCAACAATAAGACAAAGAAGACAATGAACCCTCTCAGCGCCAGGGAATTCGCCTTGCTTTCCTTGCTAGAATGAGCAGACATTCAACCCCTCCTTTAGATAGTCCTATTAGTCCTATTCATTTGCTGATTTCAGTTTTCGCCACAATGTGGCTTTGGAAATTCCCAATTCCTCGCCAGTGCTCGGTCAGAAATTTTGCTCACACGGCTGTTGTCTCTATCGCCATACTTCTTGATAAAATGCTCAACGAGAAGGGGGAATGTCTTCTTTGCGCGCTCTTAAAAGGGTAACGGAAGCGGAATGACATTGATCCTGTGGTACAGATCTTCCCGGAATCTTCCCCTTGCGATTTCATCTTCCAGCTTTTTGTTGGTGGCCACGACTAGACGAACGTCCACTGTACGGGTGCTGCTATCTGGGACGTGGCGAATCTCATTCTCTTGCAGGCAGCGCAGAAGCATCACCTGCGTGACCGGCCACGGTTTCTTCGTCGCCTTGAGCAGTTCGATGCCATCCATCTGCTCCATCTTGTAGTCGCTGATGACGAGGTCAAAGTAGCTTGCTGTAGTTTGTCGAGCGCGGCCTCTCCGCTATTGACCGTTTCTACTGAGTATTTGGATTCGCTCAAAAGATAGGAAATCGCGTTCCGCACACTTTCATTATCTTCAACAATCAGAATATTAAGTGAAGATAGCGTCCCCATTAGGATCCTCTGATTTTCTTTCGGCTGGTCTAAGGCAGGCGGCGCCTCCTGGCCGGAGTGGATGGACTCAGAAAGCGCTTGTGTTGTTTGTTTGTAAACTCGCCTTTATGCTTGAGATAGATCTGCTGATCGTTTTGTTCAGACTTTCGCTGATGGCCCGCACAACTTCGACCGGCTCTCTCTTTCTGGCGGTGGTGCGTTCCGAAATGCTTTCCTCCCAGATGATTTCTTTCGTCTTCGCGTCTCTGAGTTGAAACCGAATGGTCACAACACCGCTCCAAGTACTGCCTTCATCCACCTCCTCAAACGCTTCTACATTGCCTGTAAGGACGTAGTCTACCTTTTGAGGCGATGGCAGTGAGACAACCTTGCCAAAAACGCCTGAAGCAAGGTAGTCTTTGCGAACGTGTTCGGGAACAATTTTTTTCGGCGGGGCAATCCATCTGCGGTAGTGGTAGTATTGCGCTTCGTAGGGAGATTCACGATAGACAATCCTGTCGCCTTCGTATAAAATATCAGCGCTGAACTGGCCAATACCGAGCGTCCATGGGAAATTCGGGCTTTGGTCATGCTGTATTTCCAACGGATAGTCTATCCGGTAATAGTAAGTGCGCGGCACGCCGCTGCAGCCAGCACACAGCAGCAAAGCAAATAGAAACAAAATGCCTGTTGAAATCGGTTTCATCAAAAACCCCTTTAGGTTGTTAAGAAAGTTCAGGGAATTTTCCTTTCCGATGGTGCGGCCTTTCGCACCAGGAGCCATGGCCGCTCCTTGACCATGCGGGAGAATTCTTCCAGATTCTGAGATGTATACTGGAAGTTCTCCATCATGTCGATAAAGCTGCTGCCATTGGCGGAAAGCATCTCATTTAACATGGTGGCGCTTTTGCGCATTTCTGCAACCAACATGGCGGTTTCCCTTGTGGTCGAATCCAGATTCGCCAGCGTTCCGCTCAAATGCGGTTTGTTTTCACTCATCAAGTCGTCCATATCGGCGCTGATCGAAGCGAGATTTCTGGTTAAATTATCGAGATTTTCGGTAAGACTTAGGAATTGCTTGCCGCCTGTGCTGAGCAGAGTATCGACGCTGGCAAGAATGGATGCCAGATGGCTGCGGTTTTCTTCGTTCAGAAGGTCGCTAAGGCGCTCGAGTAGCACCTCCGCTTTTGCGCTCAGATCGCCAAAAGGCTCGGCCATTTGCATAAAGTCGGCTACCTCCTTGCCTTGCAAAACACTTCCCGGAGGCAGATATGACGCGTCCGGTGTGCCCGACGAAATCTCGATGTGCTTGTCCCGCATGATACCGACGGCAGATATGAACGCTTGGGAGTTGACGCGAACAGGCGTTTTCTCGTCCACTTTGAGCCTGACTTCTATTTTTTCCTGACCAGTGGTCGCGTCAGGCAGGGTGATTCCGCTTACCGAACCCACATCCATACCGCCATATTTTACCAGGGAACCCACGACAATGCCAGGGACGTTCTCCAAATAAGTGCGATAGTCCTTGGTGTTTTTCTCCCACCTTACGCCAAAAATCGCAACCAGGAATAACATGAGAATGGTCAGGCCAACGGCCACCATCAAGCCAACTTTTACTTCGTTCGAACTATAGGTCATGCGACTCTCCTATGATCTTTTCGCGTATGGTCTAAAGTTTTCAAGATGCTCATCAACTTTCGGCATTACCTTTGTTCAGTGCCCCGCGGCTACGCCATCAAATACCTCTGTCTGTCGATCTCTTCATCATCCGGTTCACGGTTAAAAAATTGCTCGATCACAGGATGGCCCATACCCCTAAGCTCCTCCATGCTGCCAATCGCCAGGATTTTGCCCTCGTGCATCATAGCGATGCGGTCAGCGATGATCTTGACCGAGGCCATCTCGTGTGTCACAGCCACAATGGTCATCTTGAAGGCTTTTTTCAGGCTAAGAATGAGCTTGTCGATGCCGGCTGCAACCACCGGATCCAGCCCGGCGGAGGGCTCGTCGCAAAAGAGAATTTCCGGGTCCATAGCCAGTGCCCTGGCCAAGCCCGCGCGTTTTTTCATCCCGCCTGATATCTCCGATGGCCGAAAACCATCGAATCCGGATAGACCCACCATATCCAGTTTCATATTGGTCATGATCTTGATGGTGCTTTCTTCCAGTTCTGTGTGCTCTCTCAACGGCAGCGCCACGTTGTCTCCAATAGTCATTGAGTTGAACAGAGCTGCAGACTGGAATAGCATCCCCATTTTCTTGAGAACTTCTATTTTCTCATCCTCATCCATTTCAGAGATATCTTTGCCCCTTATGAGAATCTGACCACTTTTCGGTTTTGAAAGACCGATCA
This sequence comes from Caldithrix sp., assembly GCA_004357015.1. Lineage (GTDB taxonomy): Bacteria > Zhuqueibacterota > Zhuqueibacteria > Oceanimicrobiales > Oceanimicrobiaceae > CR04bin15. The sequence continues at coordinate 2,778 of SMXE01000124.1, read as the reverse complement.
TGTGCCGTAGAAGCGTACTCTTGCCGCAACCCGATTTGCCGAGGATGGCAAGGGACTCCCCCTTCTTGACTGCAAGGTTGACACCATTGAGCACTGTCCGGGTTCCGTAACGGACAACCAAATCTTTTACTTCGACGATAGTTTCTGCCATTCTAGAATGTCGAAAAGAAAAGTGCTGTAAAAAAGACGTCGGCGACAATGATCAAAAATATGGAAGAGACCACGGAGCGGGTGGTAGACTTCCCCACGCCTTCGGCTCCGCCGACCACGTTAAAGCCTTCGTAGGCGCCGATCTTCGAAATTATCAAGGCGAAAAAGAAGCTTTTGACAAGGCTGCCCGCCAGGTCTCCGAATTGAAGTGCGTTCATGGTTTGCATGATGTATCTGGCGCTCGTGAGATCCAGAGTGGCCATGGAAATAAGGTAGCCGCCAAAAATGCCAACGAAGTTTGTCATTATAGTCAGCGTCGGCAGCATGACCAGCATCGCCAGTGTCTTGGGCACAACCAGAAATTGGATCGGATTGATCCCCATGGTTTGCAACGCATCGATCTCTTCCGAGACCTTCATGGTGCCGATTTCTGCGGTAATGGCGGAACCGCTACGGCCACTGATCACAATGGCCGTCAAAAGGGGTGAAAGCTCGCGTGTGATGGAAACTGCCGTCATATCAGCAACATAGATTGTCGCGCCAAATTGTTGCAGTTGGTAAGCAGACTGCATGGCGATAATCAGACCCACAAAAAAGGCGATCAGGCAGACGATGGGAATGGACTCATAGCCAATTCGAACCATTTGCTCAACCGTACTCTTCCAGCGCAAACCCTTGCCTTTAAACGGTGCTACAGCAATCCAGTAGGCCGTCTGCCAGGTAAGATCTGCAATGCGCCCTACTTGAGCAAGGAACTCTAAGGTGACGTGGCCTATTCTGCCGAAGAATTTGGTTACATATTCCATCTTAAATCACTTGAAAGCTGAACAAGCTTCGTTCGTGGACTGATAGATGTCGAAAACTTTGTCCAGGCGACTCAGTTCAAACACATCTTTTACCGCGTCGCGTAGATTAGCCAACTTGAGATTGCCGGAGTATTTCCCCACCTGCTGCAATGCTTCAACCAGGGTGGCAACGCCCGAGCTGTCCATGTATTTGACGTTTGCCAAATCTACCAGAATTGCAGGGGATTTTTCTTTGGTGAGTTCCAGTAGAACTTTGCGTAATTGCGGCGAAGAGTACAGGTCGACTTCACCCTCGATTTCAACAATCGCCACCGTATTCTGTTTTCTTGTTTTAACCTCTAACATCGGTTTCCCTTATTTCCCTCCGGGTAAATATTTTGTCATGATCAGCTGATTGCCAACCTCCGGCGAGTTGTCATACGTCACCTCATCCATTGCGCTCTTTATAAGATGCACACCCAATCCTCCCGGCCGGATATCGTCAAGATTTCTCGGCTTAATGTTTTTTGGGTCAATTTTCTTGCCAAAGTCTCGCAAGATGATCTCAAGACGGTCGTCCTTTATCGTAAAGCGAACAATAATGGTCTGGTTTTCATCGCCATTGTAGGTATGCTTGATAATGTTGGCTGCTGCTTCATCGACAGCGATTGTTAACGCGTTACATTCTTCATCAGAAAACCCGCAAATCTCGCTGATGTGGGATATCCCATTCCTGATGATCTTCAAATACCGGGGATCGCTCGGCAGTTTTATTTCGATCTCTTTCACTTCAGTTCCATTTGAGGGCGACGATGGTCACGTCATCGTGTTGGTCGGCATTGCCAGCAAACTGCTGGACATCCTGCAGAAGATTTTCGACAACCTGCTCTGCTGAATCGTACGACTGGTTGACGAGTTCCACAGTCCGTTCCAGTGAATAGAGTTCACCGGCTTCGTTTTTGGCTTCAATAATGCCATCCGTGACGAACACAATATGATCGCCGTGGTCAAGTTGCACCATCTCCGTGCTTATTTCTGCGGCAGGCGCAATGCCCAGCGGGATGCCCTTGCCACCTTCCAATAAAGCGACTGTCTTTCGGCCACACTGCACGTGAATGAATGGCAGGTGTCCGGCGTTGGCGAAGGTGAATGTTCCCTTCTTGTGGTCAAGAATGCCATATTGAAAAGTTACAAACATTCCCCTGCGACTTCGGTCGACCAAAAGGTTGTTGAGCGCCCGCAGGACATCGGCGGGGTCGTGATGGAGTTGCGAGTTGAGACGAAAGTCACTCACGAGCCGCGCCATATAAAGCGCCGCGGGGACCCCCTTTCCGGTGACATCGCCGAGGGCAACACCGATCTCATCTTTGCCAAATTCGATGAGGTCAAAAAGGTCTCCGCCAACAGAAGCCGCAGCCAGACTCCGGCCGTAAACGGAAAACTTCTGGTCTGGCGAGCTGGGAAAAACCTGCGGCATGAAGCTCTGCTGAATGGTTCTCGCGTGCTCAAGCTGTTGCTCCAGCTTTTGCTTTTCGAGCTTCAATTTGTACATGCGCGCGTTTTCGATGGCCATAGCCACCTGCCGGCAAAAAGTCGAAAAAAGCTCTAAGTCTTCTTCGTCGAAGGCTTTGCCGTCCACGCGGTTGATCACTTCAGCAACACCGATAACTTTGTTCTTGACGCTCAGCGGCGCGGCCAAGATTGAGCGCGTCTGAAAGCCCGTTGAATCATCTATTTTAGATGCGAATCGGGGGTCTGCGGCCACGTCAGGGATGATCTCCGGTTCGTCATGCTGTGCGACCCAGCCAGCTATTCCCTCACCCATCTTGAGTTGGATCTTCTT
>SMXE01000123.1 GCA_004357015.1 Caldithrix sp. | reverse complement strand
GCCAGCTACTCTAACCGGGACATGCCTACCCTTTACATCCTTGCCTCTCTGTGGGGCGGGCAGAAAGGTTCTCTGCTGTTCTGGGGCTGGCTACTGTCCATCTACGCGGCACTCGCCATCTATTTGAACAGAGATAAAAATCGCGAATTGATGCCGTATGTCGTTGCTACGCTAATGGTCAGCGCAGCGTTTTTCATACTGCTCAATATATTCGTTTCGCCGCCATTTGAGAAGCTTTGGGCGCTGGCTGATGGCCGGGTCATCAAATCTGTGACCCAGCCTGTTGGTTCCTCGTCATTCGCACCGCCGGATGGACGCGGCCTGAATCCTCTGCTCCAGCATCCTGCAATGGCCATTCATCCGCCTATACTTTACCTTGGGTTCGTCGGATTCGTCGTACCGTTTGCGTTCGCCATCGCTGCCTTGTTCACCCGTAGATTGGACAGCCAGTGGCTCCGCACTATTCGCCGTTGGACGATCGTTCCCTGGTTCTTTCTTGGAATCGGATTGCTGCTGGGTGGAAAGTGGGCATACATGGAACTTGGCTGGGGCGGCTACTGGGCCTGGGATCCCGTCGAAAATGCGGCGCTCATGCCGTGGCTGGCCGGCACTGCCTTCATTCATTCCGTCATGATTCAGGAAAAGAAAAACATGCTGCGCGTGTGGAACATTTCGTTGATTCTGCTGACCTACACGCTGTGCATTTTCGGAACCTTCCTGACCCGCAGCGGGGTGGTTTCATCGGTGCATTCGTTCGCCCGTTCTGATATCGCCGGCTGGTTTGTCGGTTACTTGGTCTTGCTCATCGGGGGGTCTGCCATTCTGGTCATCAAAAGACTTCCTGACCTTAAAACCAAACATCATTTCGATTCGATCGTTTCTAGAGAGTCTGTCTTTCTGCTCAATAATCTCGTATTTCTGGGAGCGCTTTTTGCTGTTTTCTGGGGCACGATTTTCCCCATCGTGACGGAAGCTATACGCGGCGAAAAGATCACTGTAGCTGCACCCTTCTTTAACATGGTCACGATTCCTATCGGTCTTTTCCTGCTGTTTCTTACCGGGGTCGGGCCGCTGGTGGCCTGGCGCAAGACCTCCAAAAAACTGCTGAAAAAGATCTTCTTAAAACCATCCCTTTCTGCCCTCATCGGCCTCATAATTATGCTGGTGGCGGGTATCCGACATTTCTATGCACTGGTATCGCTGACCTTGTCGATCTTTGTGGTTGCCACGATTGTCGCCGAGTTCCATCGGGGAGCGCGGGCCAGAATGCGCACCAATGCTGAAAACTATTTCAGCGCCCTGTTGCGCTTGCTGCAGAAAAACAAGCGGCGCTACGGTGGCTATGTTGTTCATTTCGGCATGGTCGTTATGTTTGTTGGTTTTACGGGTAAGGCCTTCGACACCGAGAAAGAACAGCATCTGCAGATTGGCGAGTCAATGCAGGTCAGAGGATACACCCTCGAGTATATGGATTTTCAGATTCTGGATGATGCCAATAAGACCGTCTATAAAGCGAAGATGGACGTTTATAAAAATGGCAAAAAGATAAAAACGTTCTACCCGAACAAGCATTTTTACAAAGTTCAGGAACAGCCGACCACTGAGGTGGTACTGCGTTCGACGCTGCTGGAAGATCTGTACGTGGTCCTGGCGCAACCCAATGAGGACAGGAGCGCCGTTTTTAAAGTCTACATAAACCCTCTTGTCAATCTGGTGTGGCTTTCCGGTTTAATAATCACTTTGGGGACATTCATCATTCTCTTACCCGACGCACGGGAAAAGAGGATGGTGCCTGCCCGGGTCCGAACGCGGCGAAAGGCAGAGGTGGTATAGGTTCCGGACCAGTTTATTTATGGTCAAAAGTTTTAGTTTTTTTGTCTTGACAAAGAATTCCGTTTTGTCTATATTAAACCCGACTAAAAAGGTCGGGTTTATTTTTGTAGGGATATGCTAAGGTTATCAAAAAAATCTGAATACGGAATTATTGCGCTGAAGCATATGTTGAATCAGCCGGAGGGCGCCATCATTCGTGCCAAGGATGTGGCCAGTCTGTATAACATTCCTCTGGAAGCGATGGCCAAGACTTTACAGACGCTTGCGCGGAGTGGTATCGTTAAATCATGTCAAGGCGCGAAGGGCGGATACGTACTTGGCCGCGCCGGAGACCAAATTTCCCTCTCCGAGATCATTGAAAGCATCGAAGGCCCGCTGGGCATAGTCGATTGCGTCGTCGGCGCTTCGGAGTGCGATTGTGTGCAGTTGGAGAATTGTAATATCAGCGATTCTTTTCAGGTGATTCAAAAACAGTTCAAGCTGTTTCTGGCCGGCATCTCTCTGGCCGATATTAATAATGAAATGGAAATGCAACATGTCGTCTGGCATTGATCATTAAGGAGTCAAAATATGATTACAGTCACAACCAAAGCCATTGTTGAAGTAAGAAAATTGATGAGTCAGGAGACCACAGACGGGGAACTTTCGCTCCGCGTGGGCGTGAAGGGCGGTGGCTGTTCAGGTCTATCCTACGTGCTCGATTTTGTAAAAGAAACACGTCCCGACGATAAAATCATGGAATTTGATGGGATGAAAGTAGTGATGGACCCGAAGAGCGCGATCTACCTGAACGGTACGGAACTGGATTTTACTGATGGTTTAAGTGGCTCCGGCTTCACGTTCAACAATCCGAATGCACAGAGAACGTGCGGTTGCGGCAGCAGCTTCGCAATGTAATCAAACGATTTTTCATTCATAGGAGTTTTGGATGAACACTGAACAAGAAACCATTGAAGAATTTACTAAGACCGAATACAAGTGGGGCTTTACAACAGACATCGAGAATGAACTGGCGCCCAAGGGTCTCAATGAAGATACGGTTCGCTTTATCTCAAACAAGAAAAACGAGCCGGATTTTCTGCTGGAATGGCGCCTGAAGGCGTTTCGGTATTGGCAAAAACTGGCGGAACCGACGTGGCCCAATGTCAAGTACCCGCCCATAGATTATCAGGACGCTTATTACTATGCGGCTCCCAAAAAGAAAGCTCAGCTTGAGAGTCTCGACGACCTTGATCCAAAGATCAAGGAAACGTTTGATAAGCTCGGCATCTCCCTTGAGGAGCAAAAACGCTTGTCCGGTGTGGCCGTGGACGCGATCATAGACAGCGTTTCGGTGGCAACGACTTTCAAGGATGAACTCAGCAAACAAGGCATCATCTTTTGTTCTTTTTCGGAAGCTGTGCATAACCATCCCGACCTGATCAGGAAATATCTGGGTTCAGTGGTTCCTTACACGGACAACTTCTACGCGTCGCTCAACTCTGCGGTGTTCAGCGATGGCTCTTTCTGCTACATCCCGAAAGGCGTGCGCTGTCCCATGGAGTTGTCAACCTACTTTCGAATCAATGCTGCAAACACGGGACAATTCGAGCGCACCTTGATCGTGGCGGAGGAAGGCTCTTATGTCAGCTATCTCGAAGGCTGCACTGCACCCATGCGTGACGAAAATCAGTTGCACGCCGCTGTGGTTGAACTCGTGGCACACAAAGATGCTGAAGTGAAATATTCCACCGTGCAGAACTGGTACCCGGGCGATGAAAACGGCAAGGGTGGCGTTTACAATTTCGTTACCAAGCGCGGCATTTGCCAGGGCGAAAATTCCAAAATTTCCTGGACCCAGGTTGAAACGGGCTCAGCAATCACTTGGAAATATCCGAGCGTGATTTTAAAGGGGGACAATTCTGTTGGGGAGTTTCACTCGGTGGCGTTGACGAACAATTGCCAGCAGGCGGACACGGGCACTAAGATGATTCACCTTGGCAAAAACACGAAGAGCACCATCGTTTCCAAGGGCATTTCCGCCGGTCGCAGTCAGAATTCTTACCGCGGCTTGGTGCGCGTGGCGAAGGGCGCCGAGAACGCTCGCAACTTCTCACAATGTGACTCATTGCTGATCGGTGACAGGTGTGGTGCGCACACGTTTCCATACCTTGAGATTCACAACAAGTCGGCCAGAATAGAGCATGAAGCCACCACAACAAAAATCGGCGAAGACCAGATATTTTACTGCAATCAACGCGGTATTAACACGGAGAACGCCGTTGCGCTGATTGTGAATGGTTATTGCAAAGAAGTTTTCCGCGAGCTTCCCATGGAATTCGCGGTTGAAGCGCAGAAGCTGCTGGCGATCAGCCTTGAAGGCAGCGTTGGCTAAGATTATTCAACTTTCATTTTCAGGAGACACAAATCAATGATGTTGAAGATAAAGAATTTAGAAGTAGCGGTGGCGGGCAATCAGATTCTCAAAGGGTTAAACCTGGAAGTGAATCCGGGTGAGGTTCATGCCATCATGGGACCGAACGGCAGCGGCAAGAGCACCCTTGCAAACGTGCTTGCCGGCCGCGAAGAGTATGAAGTGCTTGCCGGTTCCATTGAGTACAACGGCAAAGACCTGCTGGAGATGAAGCCGGAAGACCGTGCCCGGGACGGCGTTTTTCTGGCATTTCAATATCCGGTCGAGATTCCGGGCGTAAGCATGGCCAACTTTCTTAAGACAGCGCTTAACCAGATGCGGGAGGCTCACGGGCTGGAACCACTGGATGCCATGGAATTTTTTTCGCTTGTCAGAGAAAAACTTAAACTGGTAAAGATGGAAGAAAAATTTCTGAAACGGTCTGTCAACGAGGGATTTTCCGGTGGTGAGAAGAAGCGCAACGAGATTTTTCAGATGGCTATTCTGGAGCCGAAACTTTCTATTCTTGATGAAACAGACTCGGGGCTGGACATCGACGCGATGAAGATTGTTGCCGACGGCGTCAATAGCCTGCGCAGCAAAGACAAGGCTATCGTTGTGGTCACACATTATCAGCGACTGCTTGACTATGTCGTGCCCGACTTCGTGCACGTGCTGGTCGATGGTAGAATCGTGAAATCGGGCGACAAGAGTCTTGCGCTGCAACTGGAAGATCGGGGCTATGACTGGCTGAAAGAGGAGTCAGGCGAACCGGTCGCCGCATGACAGCGACCGCGTTTTCGGTTAATCACTAATTAAATATGGTTATTTGTAAGTCACAAAACAGGTGAAATGATATTCACGACGGAACTACCCAAAAATTAAAAGCCAAAGGTCAAGAGCCAGTGGCCAAACGCGTAGT
>SMXE01000122.1 GCA_004357015.1 Caldithrix sp. | reverse complement strand
GTCAAGAAATACATGCGTATGGCCACCAACCAAGAGGATGCATATCCGCATATGTTGCGGCATTCCTTCGCAACACACCTTCTGGAAGAGGGCGCCGACCTCATGGCTGTCAAGGAATTGCTCGGGCACGCAAGCCTGTCCACCACCCAGGTCTACACGCATCTGACTGCGGAACGATTACGAAAAATATATCAGCAAGCCCATCCACGGGCTGAGCGTAACGGTGACGAACCATTCAAGGAATGATCTAAACATAGGAGGTTGACATGCGCGTTAACATTACGGCAAGACATTTCAAGGCTCCCAACAATCTCAAGGAATTTGCAGAAAAGAAAGTCCAGAAACTGAAAAGATATTATGATGGTATTATTGTTTGCGATATCTTGCTGGACCACGAAAAACTGACTCAGATCGCGGATATCTCGATAAAAGTTTACGGACAAAACCTCAAAGCGGTTGAAAAGACAGAAGATATTTTTAAGAGCATTGAACTCAGCGTGGACAAGTTGGAGCGGCAACTTAAGAAGTATAAGGAAAAGCTGCGCCATCATAAACACGACAAAGGTGAAATGACCGAAACTGAGCCGCCGGTTGAGCAGGAGTAAGAAAAGAATTGACCATCTTCCTGAAAAGTGGACGCCATGCCATCGAAGAACCTCACTGTTGAAAAACTCTATGCTGATGTCAAAGATAGGTTGCAGCTTGAGTTACTGAATGACCAAGCCAGTTTCAAGTGCGTTATTAGCGAACCTGATCTTCACCGTCCAGGCCTTGCGCTTTCCGGTTTTGTTGATGTGTTTACATATCAACGCGTTCAAGTAGTGGGCAATACTGAAAACGGATATCTTCGGAAGATGCCGCCGACGGAAAGAGAGAAGGCCATTGCCACGCTTTTTATGTTCAAGCTTCCGTGCATTATCATTACGGAAAACAACGAACTTCCGCCTGAATTCCTAAACATTGCGACCCTAAGAAAGACCAGCGTATTCCGCACGCCTTTCAAGACCACAAGACTGATGCATCTGTTGAGCGACTACTTGGATGAGAAGTTTGCGCCCAGCGTCACGGTGCATGGGTCGCTCGTCGATGTTTATGGCATTGGCGTTATGTTTACCGGGCGCAGCGGTATCGGAAAGAGTGAAATTGCTCTCGATCTTGTGGAGAGGGGGCACAGGCTTGTCGCCGACGATGTCGTACATATTGCCAGGAAAGCGGAAGGCATCCTGATCGGATCTGCCAATGAGACGCTGAAACACTATATGGAAATACGCGGCGTGGGCATTGTTGACGTGCAAAGCATTTTCGGCATTCGCTCCATCCGGCTGCAGAAAAGAATAGAGGTTGAGGTGCAACTCGAGGAATGGGACGACAACGAGGATTATGAACGCATTGGGTTGGATGAGAGTATAACCGAGATCCTGGGTGTCGAAGTCCCTGTGGTGAAGTTGCCAATTTTCCCTGGCAAAAATATCACCGTCATTGCAGAGGTGCTCGCCCTGCGGCAATTGCTGAAAATCAACGGCATTGATCCGGCACAGAGATTCAACGAACAACTCATCAACAAAATGCAGACGAAGTTCAAGACCGCCAAATATCTTGAGGATTACCTGGACAAAGATTTTGAGTAAGTCAGATGGTGCGTTGCCTCTTAATTAGCCATGGTAACATTGCCCCGGCATTTGTGGAGGCGAGCCGGCGCATCGCGGGAGAATGTGAGAATGTTTTCACGCTGAATTGCGATGCACTTGGCCCAACCCGATTACAGGAAAGAATCGCCCATCTGATTGAGTCAAGTCACCTTGAGGATGGGCTTTTTATTTTGGTCAGTTTACGGGGCGGCAGTTGCTGGCACGCGGCAGCAAAGATTGCACGCGAACATGAGAGGGTGAAAGTTATTTCAGGACTGAATCTGTCGCTGCTACTTTCATTTATCACCAAGCACAAGAAGTATCGTTTCGAAGAACTTGGCGAAGTTATGCTGGCAGATGGCATTCGCGGAATATCACATCTTTAGGCGCTTAGGCGAGAGCTTCCCATGTCACTTGAGATGGTGAGAATTGATGATAGATTTATACACGGCCAGGTTGTCGTGGGGTGGTGCCCAGACATCGAGCCGGATAGACTTATTCTTTGTGACGATGAAATTGCCAGTTGCGATTGGGAAAGCGAAATTTATCAGGATGCCGCCACGGAATACGAGACTTCAGTCTGCACCATAGATGGAACCGCCAGGCTCCTCGGTGATGACAAGACAAAGAAGGAACGCATATTTCTCATCGTGAGTTCTCCGGCAGTACTTGTTCGGCTGATGGAGAGGGGCGTCAAGATCGAGAGAGTAACCGTCGGCGGAATGCACTATCACGAGGGAAAGCGCAAGATTGCCAACTATGTTTTCATCGATGACACCGATTTGGAGCACTTCCGTTATCTCGTGCGCAATAACGTAACCCTGGAAGCAAGAGATGTTCCCACCTGCAAACCCGTAGACCTTACCCAAAAGCTTAAGCTGCGCTGATCACTACATATTACCACCTGTCTCCCCGTTTGTCTTATTTCCCAAATTTTACGTCTGCTAACAGAGCGACTTGTGTGTGAAATGATTAACACAAGCCTTGGTTTTTTAATTGGATATATTACCTTTGATGCCTTTGCGCAAGCGCTGACGGGCCTATGTTTCCGGTGCTCGGGCGATTTATGAAAAGGAGCAAAGTCTGGCGTTCTTTGAGAAGGCCAACTTAGGGTAAGGACTTAACAATTTCTATGTTTCGTCCGAATTCAGGGAGGAGCCATGCCTGTAAGCACGACCTGCTGCCGACTCTTACAGTATAATGATCGCAAAAGAATTTTCTATTTCGAAAACAGAAATTGTGTTTCTGTCATTCATATTAATTCGAGTGTCACAAAATTTAGTTTTTGAGCCTTACATCGATAGTATGTAAGAAATTTTGTTTTTCGAGAACGAACGAGAGATGTTCGCTATGCAAACGAACAACGTGAAAAAGGAAAGAGTATCGAGTTTTCCCAGGGATGCCTTGGAGCAGGCTCAGACAGTACAGAACGGGTGGAGGATTGTGGGGGAAAAACTCTCTGTGCCCAATTTGAACATGGAGCTCTTTCTAGAGAAGCTGGCCGATGCGCAGCAGCATGTAGAGTGTGCTGAGGCTCTGAAACAGGAACGCGCCCGTGCCATTCGCGAAAGAAATATCATTTTGAGTCAGTTGTGGGACTTGACAAAACGTGTTCGGAATGCCGCCAAAGCAACCTTTGGCGACAGCTCGGCTGAGTTGGAACAGTTGTTATGCCTGCAGCGAGAGATTGGGCAATAATAAAGAGGATCCTTACATGAGATACTTGGTGACAGGTGGTGCCGGGTTTATAGGTTCCAACATCGTTGAGGAACTGCTGCAAAGAGGGCAACATGTTCGGGTGCTCGATAATTTTTCTACTGGACGGAGAGAGAATATAGAGGATTTTTCAAGCGATGTTGATATGATAGAAGGTGATATCCGATCTTTGAGCACTGTTTATCGGGCTGTCGATGAGGTGGATTTTATTATTCACCAGGCGGCTTTACCTTCGGTACCCCGCAGCATCGGCGTGTGACCATTTTTGGCGATGGTCAACAAACGCGGGATTTCACTTTTGTTGAGAACGTGGTGCAAGCCAATTTGCAAGCCTGTGAGATCGAAAAATTGCCCGAAGAAAGAATTTTCAACTGTGCATGTGGCGAAACGGTTTCAGTTCAGGAGCTGGTGATTTTACTCAACCGGATCCTTGGCAAGGATTTGAATCCGGTTTTTGCTGACCCGAGACCTGGAGATGTGCGCAATTCTTTTGCAGATATTTCGCGTGCCGTCAATTTCCTCAAGTATTCACCGGCAATCAAATTTGAGAAAGGTTTAAAGAGGACAGTTGACTGGTCCCTCAAACACAAATAGCATTTGCGTTTCTTGATCTTTTACGAGTCGTAGCCATTCACCTTTCTTTATTTTTTAAGCAGTTTGCTAGGATAGCAACACAGTTCTTCTTATTCACACCGCCAGGCCTCTGTGACTGACCTGGCGGAGCTTTATCCAGCTTATTTTCACGCGCTGAGCAAGGAGAGAAAATGGGCAAGGTATATAAACTTCCGCCGACTACCGCAACACGTTACTGGTACGCGGTTTACACCAGGCCTCGGTACGAGAAAGAGATTCATCTCGATCATACAAGAAAAGACCTGAAATCGTTTCTGCCACTGCATCGGGTCCATCGAGTTTGGAGTGACCGGATCACAGTAATCGAAGAGCTATTGTTGCCATCTTATGTATCTGTCTATGCTGATGCCAAGGAGCGATACGCCGTATTGCAATCCATGCATTCCCGACGAGCTGGAACTGCTGCCGAATTTACACCGCAACGATTAGTCCTTCACAGTGCGATTCCTTTGAACACAACCTATGAGAGAGAAAATGAATAGAAAACTCTGTGCAATCGTCGTTTTGATGCTAACTCTGTCGCCGACGAGTGTGGCTTTCGGACAACAGGCTGACGCAACGATAGTTACCAGCGCTGCACAGTATCATCTTGGTGATAAGGATCAGATACTGATGACGGTGAATGTCTGGGGATACGTGCAAAAACCCGGGCAGTACGTGGTGCCGCGAAATACAGATCTCATTTCACTGATCTCTTTTGCTGGCGGTCCCATCGACGGCGCGGATCTGGCCAAAGTGAGCATTATTCGTGGCGGAGAGCAGTCACTTGCCTATAATGGGCATGACGCCACAAATGGCCGTAGCCAGAAAGTGCCCATAATTGAAGCGAACGTGAAGGAAAGCCTGAAGACCGGCGAAATCTGGAATATTCCCATTCTTCAGGCTGGCGACACAGTGCTGATTCCCCAGTCGCGGGGTCACAAGATCAAAGGATTTTTTGGTTTGAACTCTATGTTCAGTGTGATTGCGGCTTTCGCATCTGTCGTAGTAATCATGGATAGGCTTGCAAATTAGATGGATGATGGTGCATTAGAGAGGGAATAGAGCAAAGGATATTATGGCGCAAACAAACAATACTTTCGGGGCAAACGGACACGGGTTGAATGGCCTTAACAACAAAGAGATTTCACTCAAGGATTACCTCGCTATTCTTTATCGAGGTCGATGGATAATACTGACTGCTTTTCTGGTGACGATGACGGTGGTGAGTTATTACACCTTTACCACTCCGCCGGTCTATGAAGCCTCAACCATCATCATGATCGATGAAAAACAGGGCATGGGGGCGTCGCTCTTCAATGTGTCCGGACTTTCAAAGCAGCGAACTCTCATCAATAATCAAGTTGAAATCCTCAAGAGTCGTTCTCTAAACCAATCAGTACTGCAGCGGTTGCTATCTTCACCCGAGCGGGACTCGCTGGCGCTTCTTCGGGGAATGGACGAGGAAGGGGCTTTTCGCAATATCCTCAATCAGTTACGCGGGTCCATTACTGTTCAACCTGTACGCGACACGGATCTCATTGCGATCAAGGTACGAGCGTCGAGTCCTTTCGAAGCTGCCTATTTGGCGGAATCGGTCGTGACTGTTTATCAGGAGATGGATCGCGACCTGACTCAGGGTGAAATTTCTCAGGTCGTGCGGTTTATTGAAGAACAACTTTCGCGCAAAGAACAGGATCTCAAGTTGAGCGAAGAGAATTTGAAGGATTTCATGGAAAATGAGAAAATCGCTTCGCTCGGCGATGAGGCTTCACAGATTGTTGCGCAGGGAGCGCAATTTGAGAGCTTGTACAAAGAAGCCCTGATCAACTTTGAGGTGACAAACAAACGGCTCGAATTTCTGAAAAACCAGCTTGGGAAAAGCAAGGAGACGCTCGAGGCCGAGATCTCGCAGGTATCGAGTCCGTTGATTTTAGAGCTTCGGACCGAATTGGCTGAAATTGAAAGGAACATTGCAGTATTCCTCTCTCAAGGTGTTGACAGGCGTGAACCTCAGGTGCGTGTTGAGCAGCAGAAACTCGACGGCATCAAAAGACGCCTGACAGAGGAGATTCGTATTCTTATTATGAGCGGCCTACCCGCAGACGACCCGCTTGCACAGGCGCAGGAGCTGGTGGTTCAGATACTTGAAGCCGAAACTGAGCTTATCGCCCTTGAGGCCCGCGCCGATGGTCTAAAGCGCGTTGTCGACAGCTACAATGTAAAACTCGAGTTGCTTCCGGAAAAGAATGTGCAGCTCGCTCGCCTGGAACGGAATCGTAAGGTGGATGAAAGCCTTTACATGATGATGCGCGAAAAGTACGAAGAATCACGCATCAAGCAGGCCGGTCAGATCGGCAAAGTGCAGATTTTGGACAAGGCAGAGCCATCGCCTGATCCAATTTCACCAAAGAAAAAAGTAAATCTGATTGTCGGTATAATTCTGGGACTGGCTTTGGGCACCGGTATAACCTTCTTGCGTGAAATGCTGGATACGTCGGTGCGGCGAGTTGAGGAAATCGACCATCTCGGTTTATCACTACTAGCAACGATTCCACAAATTGATTCTGAAATGCTGATAAGCACCATTGATGGTACAACCAGCAAGAAAAACAATCACGCTTCTGCTAGTGATGCAGCGAGTTTGCGACTGGTTACTCACTTCAGGCCGAAGTCGCCGGTGAGTGAGGCCTACCGTACGTTGCGCACGAATTTGCATTTTTCGCACACCCAGAATAAGCT
>SMXE01000121.1 GCA_004357015.1 Caldithrix sp. | reverse complement strand
GGGCATGCAAGAAATGCTCGATGCCGTGGTGGTGGTGGATACGCCCTTGGGCCACCGAATGCAGTGGATTCAGGAACGCAACCATCTCACAGTCGCAGAAGCGACAAAACGAATCGATTCGCAAATGCCCGTCGAGCAGAAAGTTGCGCGCGCCGACTATGTTCTCCTGAATAATGGCTCGCTGATCGACTTATCCCGGAAGGTGGACGAGCTTCATCTCTGGCTTTTGGCGAAAGAAAAGTCGTCGTCTTGATTTCGGGCAGAGGAGCTTCATAGGGGCGGATGGAAGGACGTGAAGTCGCAAAGAGGGGTTTTCGGGTGAGGGGACTTAGTCATGAATACCAAACCTGCCTTTAAGATTCTTCTTCTCTACGCCGCGGGTCTCGTTGTGGCGAAACATTTCAGTCCTCCGGTTTTCGCAACGTACGGCTTGGTCTGCCTGGCGAGTCTGGGCCTTTTGCTGATTCGGCCTGGCACATACTCTGACTATCTAAAGACCACGTTTCTCGTCCTGGCGCTGGCAGGCATCGGCGCTGTGCGGTATGAGCTTTCCTCCGGCCACTTTCCCTTGCATCACATATCACAATTTTCAGGTCGTTCTGAACCCATTGCTTTCACAGGCGTCATCACGCGTTACCCGGAAGTCCGTGCCAAAAGGATCAATCTTGTCGTGGAGGTGGAGTCGGTAAATACCGGTAGTACGCCCGTGGCAACCGAAGGCAAGATCCTGCTCAGCGTGCGGGACAGGAACACGGACTTGCAGTATGGCGACCGCATTCGCTCCAAAGCTCGTATCCGAAAAGCGCGCGACCAGCGCAATCCGGGTGAGTTTGACTACCGCGCCTATTTGCAGGCTCAGGGGATTTTCGGTGTTGTGTCTTTGAAGTCCGGCGCAGAGATCGAGCTACTGAGCACGGGTGGTGGCAACTGGTTTGTGCGCGAAGTCGTGGTGCCGGCGAAAATCTATCTTGACCATTTCATCTCGTCGGCGTTTCCACCTGCAGAAGCGGCTTTGCTGCGCGGACTCGTTATCGGGGAGCGCGGCGAGGTGGCCGCAGATGTGAAAGAGGCGTTCGCAAAACTCGGTGTGATTCACATCCTGGCGGTCTCTGGCCTGCACGTCGGCTTCATCATTATTGTGGTTATGGCGGTGACTGGCCTCATGCGCATGCCGCACCCGGCCAGGGTGATTTTTACGGTGCTCTTCCTGATTTTCTACGCCTATCTCACAAATCTCAAGCCGCCCGTGACGCGTGCCGCCACCATGGGGGCGTTGGTGCTGTTGGGTACCCTGTTTGAACGGAAGACGGATTTTCTCAACTCTCTGGCAATCGCCGCGCTGGTCATTCTGATCGGGAATCCCATGGAGTTGTTTCAGGCTGGGTTCCAGCTTTCTTTTGCGGCGGTGGCCGCCATCGTTTACCTCTATCCGAAACTCAAACGCCTACCGGGAGTGAACCGGCTCTACAGTCGATTCAGGGAGCAAGCAGTCGTTCACTATGCTCTCGACCTGCTGATGGTCTCCACAGCCGCATTTCTCGGCACCCTGCCGTTTACCGTTCTTTACTTCAATCGGATTCCGGCTTATTCTTTGATCGCCAATCTTCTGGTCATCCCGCTGGTATTTTTCGGCTTGGCAAACGGACTGGTGGCAGCGTTGTTCCATCTACTGCTGCCTGCCCTCGCGAGTCTTTACTCTGAGGCCGCGTGGCTTGCTTTACACAGTGTCATTCAGTTGGTGGAGTGGGGCAGCCAACTGCCGTTTGCTTCGTGGGATGTGTACACATACTCATTTCTGCATTTTGCCGGCTATTTCAGCTTGCTTTTCCTGTTGTTTTATTTCGACCGCAAGTGGCTGTACCGCTGGCTGGTGATTGCCGCTCTGTTCGTGGCGAATGTTGCCGTCTGGAAGTCAAATTTAGCTGACCGGGATTTGATGAAGATCACCTTTATCGATGTTGGTCAAGGCGATGCAGTCCTGTTAAGCTTTCCGGATGGCCGGCACGCGCTCATCGATGGCGGCCCCCGATCGCCCTATTTCGACAGCGGCGCTCGCGTGGTTGCGCCTTACTTGCGCCGGCAGGGCATCTCCGAAATCGACGTACTCATCCTTTCGCACGGGGACTCAGATCACCTCGGCGGCTTGCCGTACATCCTGCGACATTTTACCGTCAAAGAAGTCTGGGACAACGGTCAGACCAAGCGCACGCGGCTTTATCAAACGTATCTGCATGTGATCGACAGTCTGGGCATCGAACATCGGGTTTTGTCGGCGGGTGACGTGATCACGGAGTTCGCGCCGGTAAGCATCGTCGCCCTGCATCCAACGAGCAGGTTCGTGGCCGGCGGAAACCGAAGCGCAAACGATGCTTCGTTGTCTTTCAAATTCAGCTACGGGCAAATCGATCTGCTCCTGCTGGGTGACATCGAGGCGCGCGGTGAAGAAAGAGTCAACCGTTTTGATGCATTGCTGCAAAGTGAGATCTTAAAAGTGAGCCACCACGGCAGTAAGACATCCTCAAATCCGGAATTTCTGCAATGTGTCAAGCCGGAAATTGCCGTGATTTCCGTCGGTGAATATAACCGTTTCGGTCACCCGGCGCCGGTGGTTCTGCAACGACTCAATGCCCTCGGCGCTCGCATCCTGCGCACAGACCGCGACAGTGCTGTCATTTTGGAAACAGACGGCCGTACCGTTTCGCGTGTAAACTGGAAGCACTGACGAAGTTTGTTTCCTTCCTTAGCCAGACATAGCAAATTTATAGCAACGGTTTGAGAGGAAAAAAATCTCATCCATCTCCCTTATTAGAAAATTTGTAGACTTCTGCATAGTAGTCCAATTTTGTCATTTCGAGAAGCTGA
The DNA here is from genome assembly GCA_004357015.1 of Caldithrix sp. GTDB lineage: Bacteria > Zhuqueibacterota > Zhuqueibacteria > Oceanimicrobiales > Oceanimicrobiaceae > CR04bin15. Next base: position 4,165 of record SMXE01000121.1, on the reverse strand, counting down.
ATCCATTGACATTTCGTTGACGCTTTCTTATTTTATTCCGGGACGGGAGAGGCGCTGCTTTCCCTTTGTTTTTTCACAACTAAGTGCGAACATAAGACCAAAGACATTGGTGGATGGGTTCAATAATCAATCGGCAATAGATAATAGACAATAAAAAAATGCCAGTTACAAAAGAATTCAAAACCATCATGGCCGAAGTCTCCGGGGAGATCGTCATAAAGGGTTCCAGGTTCATTGCGCATGCGACGCCTGTTTCTGCACAGTCTGCTGCTGCGGAATTCATTGCCAGCATCTCGCAGAGATTTCATGACGCGACACACAACTGTTTTGCATGGAAGATCGGCCTGAGCGACGCAGCCGTGTTTCGTTTCAGCGATGCCGGTGAGCCGTCCGGCACAGCGGGCCGGCCGATTTTGCAAGCAGCTGAAACGCGCGATTTAACCAATCTGGCGGTGGTGGTGACACGTTACTTCGGCGGAACCAAACTTGGTACCGGCGGCCTCATCCGCGCATACAGCGCTGCAACCCTCGCCGCGTTGGAGCAGGCGGAAATCATCATCAGCTACCCGCAAATAACCGTGACGTTAAAGTTTGCATATGCTTTCACCAACGCCGTTCACCAGGTTGTCGAAAAGCATGGAGCAAAAATTTTGGAAACCGGTTTTGACAATGGCTGCATCTACCGCGTGAGGCTGAATGCCAGTGAAGAAGCTGAATTCTACAACGCGCTGCAGGATGCCACCGGCGGTAAAATGGAGTTGATTTGAAATGCGCATCACAGAAATCTACCATTCCATTCAAGGCGAATCTCGGTTTGCCGGGCGGCCGTGTGTCTTTGTCCGCACCACCGGCTGCAATCTCAGATGCGTCTGGTGTGACACGGAGTACGCATTTTACGGCGGCGCGGAAATGTCCCTGGATCAAATTGTGGCGAAGACGGACCGTTTTGGCTGCAAGCTAGTGGAAATCACCGGTGGCGAGCCGCTGCTGCAGAAGGACGTTCCGGAACTGGCGCAGCTCTTGGTAGACAGGGACTACACGGTTCTGGTCGAAACCTCCGGTGAGCGCGACATTTCTGTGCTGGATAAACGCGTCATCAAAATCATGGACCTCAAGTGCCCTGGCAGCGGAGAGTCGCATCGCAACCGCTGGCAAAACATCGCACATCTCTCTGCACAGGACGAAGTCAAGTTCGTGGTCAAAGACCGCAAGGATTACGACTGGGCCGTGGATGTCATCAAGAAGCGTGGGTTGGAACGGCGCTGCCACATCCTCATTTCGCCGGTTTTCAGCGAGCTTGCGCCGGATGAGCTGGTGAATTGGATCCTGCAGGATGGCCTGGACGTACGATTTCAGCTTCAGTTACACAAACTAGTCTGGTCTCCGGACACGAAAGGCGTTTGATGGTGATCGTCTATTCCGACAAGTACTTTGCCGACATTGGCTACCACGTCTTTCCTATCGCAAAATACCGTTGTGTTCATGAGCGATTGCTGCGCGAAGCCGGCATCCAGACCTTCCTTGAGCCTGAGCCCGCAACCGGGGAACAACTCTTGCTGGTTCACACGTCTGAGTATTTGCGCGACTTGCAGGAATGCCAAACGACCGCCAGCACCGCCTTTTCCGAACTTCCCCTTACGCATGAGATCGTCCACATGTTTGTGCTCACTTGTGGCGGCACCATCCGGGCCTGCCGCGAAGCTGCGAAAGGCGGTTGGGCCATTCACTTAGGCGGCGGCTTCCACCACGCTTTTGCCGACAAGGCTGAGGGCTTTTGCTACCTGAACGACCTGGCAGTGGCAGCCCGCGTTGCTCAGAAAGAGGCGCTTGTGGAAAGGATTGCTATCATCGATTGTGACTTGCACCAGGGTAACGGGTCCGCAAATATTTTTAAGGAAGATGCTTCCGTCTTCACGTTTTCGATACATCAAAAAGATCTTTATCCTGTAAAGGAAACAAGCGATCTGGACATTCATTTGCCGATTCACGTGACTGACGAGGATTACCTGAACCATTTACGCACAGCGATCCCAAAGATTCTGGACGAGTTTGAGCCGGGACTCGCGCTCTACCAGGCTGGTGCGGACCCGTACAAGCACGATCAACTCGGCAGCCTATCGCTGTCCATCGAAGGTCTGCAGGCACGAGACGAGCTTGTATTTGCGGAATGCAAACAACGGAACATCCCGGTAGTTGTCACGTTGGGGGGCGGCTACGCCGTCAACACAGAGGATACGGTGCAGATACATTTCAACACCTGTCTGGCGGCAATGGAGATCCTGGGCCGATGAGGATTTGGTGACATGCAAAACATAGAGATCAAAGCTCGATATGAGGACATTGAACTTGGCCGGGAGCTCGCCCTGGCCATCGGCGCGCGTTATCAGGGTGAGTTGCATCAAACCGATACTTATTTTCATGCAAGAACCGGCCGGCTGAAGTTGCGTGAGATAACCGGTGCGCAAAGCCATCTTATCTCGTACAGCAGGCCGCACCAGGCCGGTCCCAAAACCAGCTTTTACAGGATTTACCCCCTTGAGGATGCCGGTCTCATGAAACAAATGTTGGAAGAATCACTTGGGATTTGGAGAGTCGTGGAGAAGCGACGCGATTTGTTTCTGTTTGATGAGATACGCATTCATCTTGATCGCGTGCAGCGACTTGGTAATTTTCTTGAATTGGAGGGCGTCGTTTCCGACCCGCGAAGGGCTTTGGAGATCCGGGAAAAAGTAAACAAACTCATCTGCCATTTTCAGATTAGCACTGCGGATCTTATTGCCGGCTCTTACTCTGACTTAAATTGAGCCATTGGCTTTTGGCAATTGTAACTATTCAATATTCAGCTATAGGCTGTTCGCTGTTGGCCTTGAGCTTGCTGATAAGGTTATTTATTGGTGTCTGAACGAAAACTCAATCACTCATGTCATTTCGGTGATCCCATGGGGGAATGACCAGAAAAAGTTGTTTTCGTGCAGACGCTAATCAATTGCACTGGCTCCTCTGACGGTCGCCGCTCCCCATTCAGAAGTCGTAAAGATTTTTTCAAATTGTTTGCGTCTCACCTAATTTATTCTGATGTTATTTTCGCACAGAATGAGATCGAAATGCAACGGATGCCAACCACGCAGATTGTTGTAGACTGCAGTAAGAAGACCCACAAACTCGTGCCCATCTGGCGCTCTTTTGGCTACGACGAGATCAATTGGACCTATACACCACGCGGAAAGCGCGCGCTTAAGGAAATCGGTGATCTGTCTGAGGAGCCGTACTTTATCCGCTGTCATCACACATTCACCAGCGGCAATGGACTTTCCACGCCTACCAGAGGCTCGACCAACGTGTGTGTCGGTATTGAAGGAAGCGAGCTGAAACTCGACTTCACACTTCTGGATCGGGTGCTTGAGACCATTCTCGCCAACAATTGTAAACCCATTGTCGAGCTGGGTTTCATGCCGGACGCGCTTTCTAGCGGTTCGAAGCTGAAACCATCTTACGATTACAGCGGCACGGACTTGTGGAAATTTCCGCCCGGAGATCTGGTGCAGTGGCAGCAACTCGTCCACCGGACGGTGCGCCACTGTGTTGACAAGTTTGGCCCGCAGGAAGTGTCAGCGTGGTACTGGGAGGTCTGGAACGAGCCGGACAATCCAGGATTCTTCAGTGGCTCTGTAAAGGATTACTGCAAGTTGTACGACTTCGCGGTAGCCGGTGCGGTTGAGGCTTTGCGCGAAATACGGATCGGTGGACCCGCGTTGGCTACCAGTGTGAAATTCCTGGACAAGTTCCTGAAGCACTGTTCTGGCGGAAAAAATCTTGCCACCCGCAAACGCGGTGCCCAGCTCGATTTTATCTCGCTGCATGCGAAGGGCACGGACTGGCCGCTCAAAGGGCAGCCATTTAAAATGCCGGCCTTGCGAAAAATCATGTCACATTTGAAAGACTACGACGCTGTCCTGAAAAAATATCCTGAGTTCAGCAAAGCGGAATTGCTGCTGGACGAATGCGATATGGCGGTGGCCACCAACTTTGGCGTGTATGATTTTCCAGAGTTTGAATTCAATAACAGCCAATACTATCCCCTCTTTGTGGTCCGGATGACCAGATGCCTCCTCGATTTTTGTGAGGAGCGCAACCTCCCCGTGCGGCTCTTTACCACCTGGGCCTT
>SMXE01000120.1 GCA_004357015.1 Caldithrix sp. | reverse complement strand
TGGCGTTGGTGACATGGTTGCCGGACCAGGAGTGCGCCAGCTCGTGCGCGATGAGCGCCACCAGCGATTTGTCGCCTGCCAGCACGGTAGGCGTGGCAAAGGTCAGGCGCGGATTCTCCATGCCGCCAAACGGGAAACTCGGCGGCAGCACGATGATATCGTAACGTCCCCAGCGGTAAGGTCCGTACAGTTTCTCCGCGGCAGCGATCATTTTTTCGGTGTCTTCAAATTCGTACGCAGCTTTGTCAACCACCGAGGGCTCCGCGTAAACGCCGCTGCGTGCTCCCAGCGGACGGAACGCGAGGTGTCCTACCGCCAGCGCCAGGAGATAGGAGGGAATCGGCTGCGGCATTTCAAAATGGTAGACGCCGTCCGAGGTTTTCTCAGTGCCGTTTTCTGCGCTCATGACGGCCATGAGACCGGGCTCCGTGCGGATGGTTGCACTGTAGGTGATTCTAATGCCCGGGCTGTCCTGGCACGGAATCCAGGTGCGTGCCAGAATGGCCTGTGACTGCGTGAATAGAAACGGTGCTTTGCCGCCGGCGGTCTGCTCCGGCTCGAGCCACTGCAACGCTGCAGCATCGGGTGAGGTACTGTACTCGATCTTCACGATTTTCGTGGAGGGCTCGATAGCGATGATCAGCGGTTGCCCGAGAAAGTCTACTTCATCCCCGAGCCTGAACGTCGTTTCTTCACCGTTGGTTCCCAGCGTGACTTTCTCGATCTGAAGCCCGCGGCTGTCCAGGTAGATTTCACTCACGCCGGCCCGGTTCTCAATTTCGAGAGCGGCGGTGCCGGAAAGCTGCTTCGCCCCGAAGTCCACTTTCAGGTCAAGGTCGATGTGCCTTACCACCGCTTCGTCGGGTTTCGCAAATGAGTGCGGATCGACGAAGCTGGAACCGCTGTCTTCGCAACCTGCCAGTAGAAAGACGAGCAGGCCCAGCAGTTGCAGATAAAGCATGGTAGTTGATGGTCTGAGGAACATTTTTTCACCTTTCTTCGCTTAGTTATTGTCTGAACGAAAGCTTGATCATTCTTGTCATTCTGGTGATCGTCCCTGCAAAAACATGCAGGGACAAGTTTGAGTCGGATCTCTTTGCCTCGGCCAGGGGATTCCCGCCAAGGGCACGCGGGAATGACCAGGAGAAGCTGCTTTGCTCAGACAAAAATTGAATTAGGAATTTTTTGCCGACCGGGAAATATATGCTGGAAATACGCCAACAGCAAGAGAAAATGTCACGGCCTGCTTTACGATACAAAAGGAAACTCCGCGTTCTCGCAAGCGCCTTTTATTTGAACGAACGGATTGTTGGAGTATTGGATGAGTGGGTCCTGAATTCGCCAATCTCAGGAGCAGGCTGGATCCGGGGAAGAATAATTCTTCTTAACAGTCTAATCATCCGGAACGGAGACCGCGAAGAAAGTAGTATGGTGGCGTACTACCTTTATCCGAAACGTTTGCATTTGACCAAAAAAGCAGTATAATTACTCGAGTACTTTTACAGCCAAGCCCACAACCGAAAATGACAGAAGACATAAAATCGATATTCCAGGAGGTTCAGGGTTTAACGGAGAGCCTGACCGAAGAGATCATTGCAACCCGGCGACATTTTCATCAATACCCGGAATTAAGCTGGCAAGAGGTCAAGACCTCCGAAATGCTGGTGAGCCAGCTTCAGGATGCCGGGCTCGAGTGCCAGAACGGCATTTGTGGCACCGGGGTGACTGCGCATCTGCGCGGGGATTCGGGCGGGAGAACCATCGCGGTTCGTGCGGATATGGACGCCCTTCCGATCAATGACGCGAAGGATGTGCCGTATGCATCTCGCATTCCGGGGGCTATGCACGCCTGCGGCCACGACTGCCACATGGCCGTCGCGCTCGGCGTCGCCAAAGTCCTGAATCAACTGAGTTTGCCTCTCCCTGGAAACGTCAAATTCATTTTTCAGCCCTGCGAAGAAGCCTCGCCAAGCGGAGCGAGCGAACTGGTGAAAGCGGGCGTCATGGAGGGGGTGGATGCTATTCTGGCGTTTCATGTCGATCCGGAACTTCCGGTGGGCAAGATTGGCCTGCGCAAAGGCCTGCTGACGGCGCATTGCACAGAATTCAGGCTCAAAATCAGAGGTAAGAGCGGGCATGCGGCCCGGCCGCACCAGGCTGTCGATGCCATTTACCTCGCGAACCAGGTTTTGATGGCTATCTACGATTCTGTGAACCAGCGCAGCCGCCCGTTCGTACCCGCAGTGTTGACCGTGGGCAAGATGATTGGTGGAAGCAAGGCAAACGTCATTGCCGATCTGGTCGAATTGGGTGGCACCATCCGCACCATCGACGACCGTTCGCTGGCGGAAATCACCACCGACATCGAGAGAAAAGTTGCGGCGCTAACCAGCGCTGCTGGTGGCAGTTACGAAATCGAGTACCCGGTGCCCGTGCCTTCGGTCAAAAACGATGCGTCACTCATAAATATGGTTGCGGATGTAACCGCGTCCCTGTGGTCTGAAGATCGAATCAAACACCTTGACAAAGTCAGCATGGGGGGAGAAGACTTTTCCTGGTACCTTAAAAAAGCACCCGGGGCGCTGATGCGGCTCGGTACTAAAAAGCCTGCTGGCGAAGTCACCTTCCTGCATTCCGGAAATTTCGATGTGGATGAACGTGCGTTGCCGCTCGGCGTGGTCCTCATGTCGATGTACATCCTTAAATACCTGCTTGCTGAACGCCTGCCGCTCTAAACAACGACTCAATATTGCCGCTGTCGGTCTGTGGTTACGGTACGGACTGAGTCGCGCGAGGCCAACCTCCTTATTCGTTCGCCCTCGCGCGAGATGCTTGAGCGGCAATGCCTGTCCTTTTTCCTGCATTGAAAATCGCGTTCGGATTGCTTATATTGATTTCAGTAGAACGATGTTTGTCTGACGGAGATCTCGATAATCGATTTTCCGATGCAAAAATTTCTATCGACTCTGAAAGCCGGGCTGCTGGACACAGGATCGCGGCTTCTTGTTGCTGTGTCGGGCGGACTGGATTCAATGGTGCTACTGCATTTGTTATTGGAAGTGCGTGACACGCTGCAATTAGAACTCGCCACGGTTCACGTGCATCACGGCATTCGGGGTGAAGCGGCTGATCAGGACGAACGCCTGGTGCGTGACGCTGCCAAGGCTTACGGTTTGCCATACTATTGCATACACGTCGATGCCGTAGGGCATGCGCAAAAGTACAAACTTTCACTCGAGGAAAGCGCCCGTGTTCTGCGCTACGGTTATTTTGAGGAAGTGCTCGACGAGACAGGTTTCGACCTTCTGGCCATGGCACACACTGCCGACGACCAGGCAGAGACCGTCATCGATCACTTTTTGCGCGGGTCAGGCAGCGCCGGCCTGCGAGGCATTCCGGTGCAACGCGGCCGTTTTGTGCGCCCTCTGCTGTCATTTCGCCGCACTGAACTCGAACAACTCGCCCGACACGTAGATTTGAGTTTTCGTGAGGATGCCTCTAATCAGGACATCCGGTTCACGCGGAACCGCATCCGGCATGAGCTACTTCCATACCTCAAAGACCACTTTAATCCCAACATCACCGCGGCTTTGAATCGTTCGGCCAGCGTGTTTGGCGAGGTCGAAACATTCTTGCGCCAATGCGCCATAGATGCCTTTAAGTCATTGGTTTCTTTACAAAAAAAAAATGAGATTATTCTTGAAATTGACGGTTTTTTAGAGTATAATACCGTTGTTCAAAAATACGTGTTGCTGCTTTGTTGTGAGCAACTTGGCATGAGCCGCAGTTCTTTGGATTATGACAGTCACCGGAATATTCTGCAGCTAATTCGTCGTCGGCGAATCGGGACACGTTTTGATGTGACGCAACGGTTTTGCATACAGGTAGATCACGATGGAATTGTAATCTACGACCGCCATCAAAAGACCCCGCCTGAGGTGAGCATTAACCTTTCGGAGAAGTCCACGTTCCGTTTCGGTGAATATGAATTTCGGTGGGCTGAACTTCAAGACTGCCCAGGGTTCAGCAGGAGCAGGGACATCGAGTACTTTGACAGAGATGAGGTTGGAGATTGCCTCAAAATAAGACTGTTTTATCCAGGTGCGTTCTTTTATCCTCTCAACTTCCGCGGCAAGAAAAAGGTCTCCGATTTCTTTTCGGATTGCAAAGTTCCGCTTCACGCACGCATGGAAATCCCAATACTCGAATCGAACAGAGGAATTTTGTGGATTTGTGGTTACCGCATGGATGACCGATTTAAAGTCACAGATAAGACGCGAACCTTGTTGAAAGTGGAGATCAGAAAGCGCGCCAATGACGACTGAGGAAACCCGGAAGTTTATCGAGAGTGGCGAATCCAGACTTCTTCTGTCCAAAGAAGAGATACGAAACAAGGTGCGTGAACTTGGGAAGCAGATTTCGAAAGACTACGCCGGGCTGTGTCCGATTTTGATCGGCGTGCTCAATGGCAGCTTTATTTTTTGTGCGGATTTGTTCAGGGAGATTTCAATCGACTGCGAGGTTGATTTCATCAAGATTTCAAGCTATGGCGAGGGGACGGAAACCTCCGGGGTGATAAAGCTGAAAAAGGACATCGACGCAGACTTGCAGGGTCGGCACGTTATCGTGGTTGAAGACATTGTCGATTCGGGTTATTCGATCAATTATTTGCGCGAGCGGATCGAACGCGTTAGGCCCAAGTCGCTGAAATTTGTTTCACTTCTTGTGAAAGAGGACACGGCGAGAACAGAATACAAAATCGATTACGTGGGATTTAACATTCCAAACCGTTTCGTCGTCGGCTATGGTCTGGATTTTGCACAAAAGTTTCGGAACTTGCCGGCGATTTATGTGATGGATGAACAGGTTCAAACAATAAACTCAAATTGAAAAAAAAGTATGCCAGATAAATCAAGGAACAGCAAGAAGAAAAAGTCGCGCAGGCGCGCAAGTTCCGGTAATGCGCCCAAAAAAGATGAAAATTTTCAGTGGAGGAAAGCGACGCGGACGCTTTCGTTCTGGCTGATCATCATTATCGTTTCTATTTTCATCTCACAAAGGTTCAGCATAGACGAAAAGGGCGCTGCCAAAATTGGCTATTCAAGATTCAGGGATCATCTTGAGAACAGTCGGATCGAAGAGGCCATCATTGCTGACAAGGAGTTTCTTGGAAAGCTCAAGAGCGAAACCACGGACATCATTGGCGACAAACAAGTGACGTATCTCCGGTTTAAGGTGATCTTGCCCGAAGTTCCCGATGACAAAACGGCAGCGCAGTGGATTCGCGATTATGGCGTGACCCTGCGATTTGAAGAGATTTCCAATGACTGGTGGAATTATGTGTTCAGCCTTCTGCCGTGGATTCTTTTCGGCGTATTCTGGATTTTTATCTTGCGCAGAATGCAGGGCGGCGGGCCGAAAGGTATTTTCTCGTTCGGAAAGTCACGGGCGAAATTGATCACAGAGGATGAAGCCAAGGTGACCTTTGACGATGTGGCCGGCGCTGACGAGGCCAAGCAGGAGCTGCGCGAAATTATTGATTTTTTAAAAGATCCGGACAAATTTCAGAAGCTGGGCGGCAAGATCCCCAAAGGCGCACTGCTCTTGGGTCCCCCGGGAACCGGAAAAACGCTGTTGGCTAGGGCCGTAGCAGGCGAGGCAGGCGTTCCTTTCTTCAGCATGTCAGGAGCCGATTTCGTGGAGATGTTCGTCGGCGTGGGCGCTTCGCGCGTGCGTGATCTTTTCGAGCAGGGAAAAAAGAACGCGCCGTGCATCATTTTCATCGATGAAATAGA
>SMXE01000119.1 GCA_004357015.1 Caldithrix sp. | reverse complement strand
GAGGTACAAGGCAAGGATGGTTCCTGCTGCACCAAAGACAACAACGATGATGGGGATAATGGGCATGGTTCTTCCTCCCTTCGGCGATTACCTGATGTCTCAACGAAAACAGCCTTTTCTTGTGATTCCCGCGACATCAGTGAGCAAGTCTTCGTTCAGCACTGCCTACTAACTGGAACAGATGGAATATGACGAAACCCGGCAAATTAGTCAAGACATCTAATCCTGTTCGTGCAACTTCGTGCCCCTGGTGAGATCCTCCTTCTCAATTTTCAGCACCGGCCATTCTCACACGCAGCTTCCGCACCAGCGGCAGCAAAAGACGATAGATCACGAAAATCACCCCGGGCGCGAGCATACACCACACCACCGCCGCGTGCCAGGTGGTATTCCACAACAACACAGTCGCACCCCAGGCGTCATCCTTGACCAGCGTCGTCACCATAATGAGGGAAAGCGGCAATGGATCGGACGCAAACAGGTGCTCACCCGCACGGAAGAAAGGGATAAGCAGAAAAAACTGCAACGGATAAGCCGCGTAGTTGACGAGTTGAATGGCCGGCAGGTTGAGCCGGAACATGAAAGCAGCGATGATACACAAAACCGTGGTAGAGCCGAGCACCGGAAAGACGCCGAGCATGATTCCGAATGCGATGCTCAGGCTTATCTTTTCAACGCTGATGCCCGTCTTCAAAAGGCGCATGAGGGGTTGCACGATTTTTTGGTGTAACAAAATTCGCATCGGGTTAGAAGGGAATTTCGGCATAAAAAATTGCTGGACTGGCCCCTATTTCACATACACCGTCTCAATGTTCACAAACTCCTTGATGCCATAGTGCGCCAGTTCGCGGCCGTAGCCGGTGCCTTTGCTGCCGCCGAACGGCAGGCGCGGGTCGGATTTCAGGAAGGCGTTCACAAGGCAGCTTCCGGCCTCAAGTTCGTCGGGCGACGTGCTCGCCTTTTTCCACATCCTGGGCAAAGACTGCGGCGCCGAGTCCCAATGGGGTGTCGTTCGCCACCTGAATGGCCTCGTCTTCGTTTTTCACCGGCACCATAGCTGCCACCGGTCATAAGCATGTATCAAAATTAGCTTTCTGGCAAGGGAAAAGCAAGGGAAAGAGTTTGAAACCGCTTCAAAAACGCCTGACACTGTCGAAATAATTTATTACAAAAACCCAAGCCATGCTGATGAAAATTCTGCGCCTGGGCCAGAAACAGTGTATTTCCCGCGAAATGGATCTGCAGCTTGCGGGTTCTATGGTGATGGGCACGATCATGCAGACCATTTTTTATCTCAAGAATGGCCGCATTGCGGTCAACTACAATGCCGTTATTGATGAGGTTTGCGAGACATGTTAGGGGACAGAGGGCTACCTTGAGTGTCGATATCTGCCAACTAAAGGCGCCGCCAGGTGGCTTTTTGTTTGGCGCGAGACCATTTTTGCTTTTTTGAGATTTTCCTGTTACATTGCGGTTCATGAATGAAAACAGGCGCGCGTGATTTTCTACCTTGTCATTTTCATCGGTATTCTCGCGGTCTCGCTGGCGGCTACGCTCATCAAGTTGTGTGCAGCGCCGGCGATGGTGATCGCGACTTACCGGATGCTGATCGCATCAGCCTTTTTTGTGGCCACGGGCCTGGTGCGGCGGGTTAATCCGCTGGCACGCTTTTCAAAACGCGACTTCCTTCTCGCTGCCACATCCGGCCTGTTTTTGTGCTTGCATTTTGGCACGTGGATCACTTCCTTGCAGTACATTTCGGTGGCGAATTCGGTCGTGCTGATCGCGACGACGCCTGTGTTTGTCGGCGTTGGTGCGATTATATTCTTAAAGGAGAAGCCGACAAAGTTTCTGCTGACGGGTATTTTATTTACCACCATGGGAACAGTTATTGTCAGTTTTCAGGGACTCGGCGCCGCAACGGAAAACGCACTCTTAGGCAACGTTCTGGCCTTGATCGGCGCCTTTGGCGCGGCGGGTTACTACCTTCTCGGCCGCGAACTGCGGGCACGCATCAACACATTTTCTTATGTCACGGTGGTTTACTCGATCACGGCGCTCTTCCTGCTTCTCATAACGTTGCAAATGGAGCTGCCTCTGACTGGCTACGGCGGCGACATCTACCTGCTGCTGTTTCTCATCGCCTTCGTGCCGCAGGTCATCGGACACACGAGTTTCAACTGGGCGTTGCAGCACGTTTCGGCAGCGACAGTGGCGGTGATCTCGTTGGGAGAGCCGCTCGCGGCGCCCGTGCTGGCTTTTTTTATTCTGGGGGAGGAAATGACGACAATTCAATTGATGGGCGGTCTGTCGATTCTAACCGGCGTGATTTTCGCACTCCGAGGTGAGTTTCTGCAAAGCACCGCCGCCAAATCTTTCGGTTGATTTCAAGCTTTGCAATGGAAATCGTTTTCTTAGGAACCGGAGCCGCAACGCCAACCCTGCAGCGCTGGCCAACGTCCATCGCGGTCGTCCGCGCCAGGGAGACATTGCTGTTCGACTGCGGTGAAGGCGCGCAAGTGATGTTCCTGCGGGCGTACCTAAAACCCGGCAAACTCAGCCGGATCTTTATTTCACACTTTCATGGCGATCATTTCAACGGCTTGATCGGTTTGCTGACATCACTGCAACTGAATGGCCGTGACCGGCCGCTGAGCATCTACGGTCCGCATGGTATCGCCGGCTACCTGGACTACATGCAGAAACTATCAAAGTTCACGTTCAGATTCGATGTCCGTCTCCACGAAATTCCTCCGGATTCAAAAGAAACCACCTGGAATTTCGAAACGTACGCAGTGACGGCTATGCCCCTCGAACATCGTATTCCGACTTATGGCTTCAGACTGACGGAAAAACCGCTTCCGGGAAAATTCGATATTGAGGCGGCGGCGCGGCTTGGCATTCCGGATGGACCTGTGCGCGGCTTGTTGCAGCGTGGCCAGAGCATCGAGTTGGCAGATGGAACAAGGGTAGCGCCTTCGCAGGTGATCGGGCCGGAACGGGCGGGTAACAATATCGCAATTTGTACTGACACCCTGCCGTGCGAGAACGCCGTACGTCTCGCGCAGAACGCGGACGTGCTGGTGCACGAAGGCACCTTCGATGTTTCGAAGAGCGAGTGGGCACACGAAACCGGTCATTCGACGGTAGGGCAGGCCGCACAGATTGCGCAGCAGGCCTGCGTGAAAAAGCTCGTTCTCACGCATATCAGCGCGCGCTACGGACCTGAAGATGAGCCGGAACTGCTCAGCCAGGCGCAGGAAATATTCCCGAACTCAATGATAGCACATAACATGCTGAGAGTTGAGGTTTAATGTCGTCTGCCCCTGCAACGCGCAGCCCATTCCGGCCTGGTTTTTCACTTGACTTTCGACCACAAGTTTGATATTTTGGGCTGCCTTGGGTGACATTGGGTTTGGTCAGAGGCATTTCCGGCGTGTCCGGTTTTGGATGGAGAACTAACGGAAGGGGAAGGAGTCAATGAAATCATATTTTCTGGTTGAACCCGGCAGGATGGAGTTGCGGGAAACGCCAGTTCCGGAACCAGAAGACGGGGAGATTGTTATCAAAATTGAGGCGGCGATGACCTGCGGCACGGATCTGAAAGCCTTCCGGCGTGGTCATCCCAAGATGCCCATGCCAACGCCCTTTGGCCACGAATTTTCCGGCATCATTGCCGATGCAGGCAAAAGCGTAAACGGCTACCGGGAAGGCGATCCTGTCATGGGCGTTCACACCGCACCTTGTGGCGATTGCTACTATTGCCGAAGAGAGCTCGAAAACCTCTGTGCCGTAACCATGGACACGATGCTGCTTGGCGCTTATGCCGAGTATATAAAAGTGCCGCGACGGGTTGCACAAATCAACACCTTCCACAAACCCGATTTCCTATCTTTTGAGGAAGCGGCAATTCTTGAACCCCTGGCATGCGTGGTGCACGGCATGGAACCGCTGCAAATCCGCAATGATGATACAGTCCTGATCGTCGGTTCGGGCGCCATCGGCCTGATGCACATTTTGCTCGCCAGATGCAAAGGGGCGCACAAGATCATTGTGGCTGGCAAACACTGGCAGCGGTTGAAACTCGCCGCTGAACTCGGCGCGGATCAAGTCATCGATGCGACGCAGCAAGACACGCTGGAGATGGTTCTCGAGTTAACCCGCGGTTACGGCGCCAACTGGGTATTTGAATGCACTGGCCGGCCGCAAGTGTGGGAGCAGACCGTTTCCCTGGTGTCAAAAGGCGGCCGGGTGATTCTGTTCGGTGGCTGTCCCTCGGGCACGACAATCTCATTTGACAGCGGGCGGCTGCACTATGATCAGATTTCATTGACCGGCACTTTTCATTTCACGCCGCGCGACGTGACCAAAGCATATAAATTACTCATTGAAAAGCAAATCGACGTCAGTAAGCTTATTTCCGGCAAATTTCCGCTAACCAAACTGTGTGACGTTTTTGGCCTGTTGCTCAAAGGGGAAGGCATCAAGTATGCCATTCGGCCGTAAGTTTTACGGCGTTCACCGTCTGATCGTACTTCCGTTCCTATGCACCATTCCTTAATAGAACAGTACGAAGCAGCAAAGCAGTCTGCCGCCTGGATAGATCGCTCCTACCTTGGCCAGCTGGAGGTTTCCGGCAAAGATCATGTTGACCTGCTGCACCGGATCACCACAAACGAGTTGCGCCACCTCAAACCCGGACAGACGCAGATAACGGTTTTCACCAATGAGAAGGGCCGCATCATCGACCGGGTTCACCTCCTGAAGTTCGATGACCGCATCCGCCTGATAACGAGTCGGGCAACCGGCGCTAAAGTCGCAAACTGGATTGAAAAGTTTATTTTTATCGAGGACGTGAGTGTGTCTGATGTTTCTGACCAATACGGGAGCATCTCGATTTTGGGCCCGCTGGGCCACGAAGTTGTAAACGATCTGTTAGGTACTTCCGCCACCACACTTGAGCAGGAGCATTTCCTGAAAACAACGTGGGAGCATTCCGAAGTCATTGTTTTAACAGGCTCTTGGACTGCCCCTCGGAAGAACCTCTGTTTGATTGCTGGAGCCAGCGTGCTCCCAAATCTGATCAATAAGTTGCTCGGGAGCACGCACATGCCTCTTTCGGATGAGATTTATAACGTTCTGCGCATAGAAGCAGGCTGGTCAGAGCACGGCAAAGATTTCGACGAAAATGACAATCCACATGAAGCCGGCATGTTCCCGTACATCGACTTTGACAAAGGATGTTACGTTGGCCAGGAGGTGGTCGCCCGCCTCGACACATACGACAAAGTGCAGAAGCATCTCGTTGGCGTGCTCCTGAATGAGGAAAAGATGCCAGGAGCGAAAGACGTGATCGAGATCGACGGGCGGGAAGCGGGATACATCACCTCTTCGGCTTACTCTCCCGGTCTAAGGAAAAATATTGCGCTCGGTTATGTTCGAACGAAATTTATACGCCCGCAAGCACCGCTGACAATCAAATCGAACGAAGGGGAACTTGCTGGCGAGTTGGTGGAGCTGCCATTTTGTCTCGATGGCCCGTGAAATATGAGAAGTGAAATGGTAGACGCTTAAGTAAACTGTCTAATGAAAGCTGCCCAATTACATAGTCTTGCGGACATAGAAATCGTCGATACGCCAGTGCCTGAAATAGGCGAGCACGAGGCGCTGGTCCGTATGCGGGCCTGCGGCATCTGCGGCAGCGATACCATGGAGTGGTACGTCAAAAAGAAAGCACCCTTTTTTCTCGGCCACGAGCCGGCCGGCGTCATCGAAAAAGTCGGCAGAAACGTGACGCAATTCAAACAAGGGGATCGCGTCTTCGTGCACCATCATGCGCCCTGTTTCGACTGCAAGTTCTGCCGGAAGAAACAGTACGCATTGTGCGCGGCTTGGAAGGCCACCAATCTGGCTCCCGGCGGCATGGCGGAATTTTTTCGAGTGCCGGAGATCAATCTGAACGGTGACATGCTCTTGTTACCGGAATCTTTTTCGTTTGAAGACGGCTCCCTGATCGAGCCCGTTGCCTGCGTGGTCAAATCCATGAGGAAAGCAAACTTGCAGCCGCAAGATAGCCTACTTGTCATCGGGCTCGGGGTGATGGGACAAATGCACGTTCTGCTCGCCAGGCATGCGGGTGTGCATCAGATCATCGGGGCCGACCGGGTGCCGTACCGCCTGAACAAGGCCCGTGAATTCGGCGCAAATATGGTAGTAGACGTGACGCGTGAGGAGCTGCCGGAAGCCGTGCGGCAAGCAACGGACGGCGATCTGGCTGACGTCGTTATCGTCGGGCCCGGAACCACCAGTGCGATGGCGACTGCGATGAAGTGCGTCGGCAAAGGCGGGACCGTGCTATTTTTTACACCCGCACCGGATGGTGAGTTGCTCAGCATTCATCCGTTTCACCTCTACTTCAACGAAATCAATTTGCTGTTCAGCTACTCCTGCGGGCCCGATGACACGCGTGGGGCGATGGCGCTGATTGAACAAGGCATCATCAATGCCGAAAAACTTGTGACACATCGATATCCGTTGGAGAAAATTCGGGAAGCAGTCGACAACACCATCAAAGCCGGCGAATCGCTAAAGACGCTGGTCGTTTGTCAAAGTTAATGAAAGTAAAACGATGGGTGTTATTCACAAATTCAAGGGCAAAGATGGCGGCTTCGATTGGGAAGGGATATCCTGCGAGACTTACGTTGGCGATGCCACGAAACGTGAAGTGATCAGCCAGCGTGATGGCGCCAACAACTTTGCCATCAGGTATTTTGAGGTGGCGCCCGGGGGGTATACAAGCCTTGATAGCCACCCGCACGATCACGCCGTCATCGTCGTGCGCGGTAAAGGCGCTGTTTTGCTTGGCACTGAAAAGCACGAGATCAACTATGGTGACGCCATCTACATCCCGCCGCTTGAAATACATCAATTTGAAAACAATTCCGACGAACCTTTGGGGTTCATTTGCGTTATTCCAACCAAAAAATGACAGCCGATGCCTGACCCGATCAACGACACGAACTACCCAAAACTGCGATTTGTAGACGCTTTCCCTATCGATACTGAAGACAGACAAATGGTCGGGCTGCGCGACCCGAGTGGAATTTCACCCGAAACGCTCATGCTCTCCCCGGATGTGTTTTACTTGCTGCAGTTTTTCGATGGCAAGCACGCCAGCGCCGACCTGAAGCATGAATATATGCGGGCTTTCGGCTCCTATCTGCAAGAGGAGAAACTCGAACAAATCCTGAACTATCTTGACGCCCACCTTTTTCTCGACAACCAGAATTTCCACACAAAACTCGCTGAACTTGAGAAAGCCTTTCTCGATTTGCCCGCCCGGCCCGCGGTGTATGCGGGTCAAAGCTATGAGGCTGATCCGGACAAACTCATGAAACAGATACAGGGATTCTTTGAAAGTGAGGCGGGTGCCGGCTTGCCGCAAAGCAACGGCAGAACCAGGACCATCAAAGGCCTGATTGCTCCCCACATCGATATCCGTGCCGGCGGTCCTTGCTACTCTCACGCATACCGGGCACTGGCCGAATCCGAAGCCGCCGACTGCTACGTCATTCTGGGAACCGGACACTCGGGCCTGTCGAACCTGTACTCAACGCTGCCAAAAGATTTCGAAACACCCTTGGGTACAGTGAAATACGATGCGTGCTTCATTGAGCTTTTGCAAGCAAACTACCCGCCCATCGGCAACTCGGAAGTCCTGCCGCACAAGATGGAGCATGTCATCGAATTTCAATTGGTTTTTTTGAAATATCTGTACCAGCAAAAGCGTAACTTCACTTTTGTGCCCATACTATGTTCTTTTTCGTACCACATGCTCACCGATCCGCGATTCGACCGCGAGCGTGAAATCGCGCAAAATTTCTCTGCGGCACTTAAGAAGACGATTTCCGCATACGGCAAAAAGGTCTGTCTGATCGCGAGCGTCGATTTCAGCCACGTCGGCCAGCAGTACGGCGACGCCGAGTCCCCGGGCAACGCGTTTGTGGAAAAGGTACGTGTGTTTGATCACGAACTCATCGAAGACATCGAAAAGCTCGATGCCGGGGCGTTTTGTGAAAAGGTGGCAAGTCACGAAGACCGCTACCGCGTATGTGGCTTCTCGTCGATTTATACGCTGCTCAACGCCATCGACGCCAAAGAGGGCAAGCTGCTCGATTATGCGAAAACCGAAGTTGACGAGCAAAAATCGACCGTTACTTTTGCTAGTATGGCGTTTGAATGAGGTGCCCAAAAGGGTGTCATTTCGAACCACGACGTTTTCTTGTCGTGCGTGGGAAATCTGACCATGCGCCTGTCATTCGACTTAACTCATTGTTTTTTAAACGAACCCGTGTGACGTCGTCAGATTTCTCACCTAAAAGACAGGTTTGGAATGACACTGATGAACAACTTTTTTTGGGACAGCCTCTTTTCAAAGAATCAGGAGCATGATGTCTGCCAGGAAGAAAAGCAGCGCCGCTGTTGACGAGTTTTTTCCCGACGAATATATCAAACGGGCAGTCAAAGTGCTGAAGCTCGTCAGCGAGGAAAGCAAGCTGCGCATCATGCTGCTGCTGGCCAAAGAAGGAAGCTGCCGCGTGACCGAGATTTGTGAAAACCTCGGGATGAACCAGACCACCGTCAGCCACCACTTGTCACTGCTGCGTAACGCGGACCTGGTAGTCACGAACCGCGACGGCAAGAACATCTATTACGACATCAACGATCCGTTCTGGCGTGAAATTGGCTGGCAGTTTTTTGATTATCTGAAGAAGGGAGACGACATCCGCTTTCTGGGAAAATTTCTACTGAAACGTCTGGGGAAGTAATGCTGCTCTTGCCACAGGCCACTGAGGTGCGTTCTCATGCACTTTGTGCCCTCGAGGCCTCTATCCGAATTGCTTAGCGCTCCATTTCCGATTTCGAAGTAGGTTTTGAGATAAATGCAAGAATGCTTGGTTAATGTGTCATCTGGCGAGCGAGAAGGGTAAGAGCGCACAGTCTACAAATTCGCTTTTCGCTCTACGCTCGTCGCTTTACATTTTATCACCAAAATATTTGAGTTAATTCAATCCTACAAGCATTTGTGAAATGAAGCACTTAGCCGACTAAAAGCTGAAAGTCTCCGCGCCAAGAACCTTCATGGTGCTGGCATCCTGGACCAAGGCAATCACGGAGCTGTTTTTT
>SMXE01000118.1 GCA_004357015.1 Caldithrix sp. | reverse complement strand
CTCGGCTTCGCGGGCGTGGTACGTCAATTTCTTCCATGGCTATTGCTTCAGCCACGACATCGACTTCTACAATTACTGCGTTCGTGCAGTACGCTGAGGACAATCGGTTCTTTGGGTCTTTGAGTTCTTTGGTTCTTTTTTGGGTGGGGATGGGTACAATTTCAAAAAAACAAGAGTCTTTTTCGAAAATCCACACAAGTTGTTATTCTACTTAATATCACAGGAACCCCGGTATGGACTCGTTCCCTCAACTCGTAAGTGTAGGCACCTACCTGGCGGTTTGCGCCTTTATCTACAAGCTTTTCGAGAAAGGCGACGACCTGATCAACGATGACGCCAAGCGCCAGCTTAAAGGTTGGATCCTGAATCTCAAAGCACCCGGGAAGATGCAAAACTGGCCCACCCTGTTTGCACACTGGTTTGACCGGGTTTTTGGTGAGAAGCACCTGTCCTGGAAATGCTTCTTCCGGTCATGCCTTGCGATAGAGTCGGGGTCGGCCTGGCCACCCGTCCGTATATGGCGTATTTGTTTGCCCCACTCTTGTTCGCAGTCGCATTGTCCATAAGACACAATTTGGAATCATCGATGAAGGCGAGTCTTGAGCAACCACAATTGATCGAGCACATTCGCCAGGGCGACGAAAAAGCGTTCGAGCAGTTGTTTAACATGTATAGCAACCAACTTTTTCGTTTCCTGTGGCACCTTGTCCGTTCCCAACAAGCTGCCGAAGATTTGACGCAAGATATCTTCCTGAAAATCTGGAAAACCAGAGCAACCTGGCAACCCACTGGCCCGGTGGCGGCCTACCTCTTTCGTGCTGCCAAAAACACAGCGCTGAACTATCTGAGAGACAACCGCCCGGATCGCTTCGAAGAGGTAGGTGAGCAGCACGTCGGTCCTGAAGCTCCCGCGGACCTGGTCGAGGAAAATGAGGCCCGTGCAACAATCCAACGCTGCATCGACAGATTACCCGCAGGCTGCCGGACTGTTTTCATCATGAGCCGATATCAGAACGCCAGGTATAAAGAAATCGCAGCGACGCTGCAGATATCCATCAAGACTGTGGAGCATCAGATGGGAAGAGCACTCAGGTTGTTGCGGAAATGTTTGCGCCCCTCTCTCGATAGAACAAATTAGATTGCTTTTAATCAACAAAATCAAAATCGCAATAGGGGGATAACGCATAACCTGTGTCTTAATACTAAAAGAAGCATGTTGTGATTGTTATCCGTCGGAGATACGCAGTTCAATGGAAGAATCAAGTCAGAGCACGTTTGACCGCATCGCCAAATTTTTGTCGCGAAAAAGCGTAGAGCCCGATATTCCGCCACCGGATGATGTTCCAAACGCTACCCTCGAGGAGCTGCAGCAGATTTGGGATTTGGCCGGTAAGGTTAAGGCGCCGGATGCTCCGAAGGAGATGTGGCACCGGCTGCAGGGCAAGATGCACGCAGCGGAGCGTCGCCCCGCATCCGTTCGTGCTTTGCGGCCGCGCCAAAAGAAACGACCACGGTTCACCTACTATGCACTTCGCCTTGCTGCGGCTCTGCTGATAGCGATGACATCCTATTGGATCGTCGACCAGGCATTGCTCGGGCGTACAACGGTGTTGGTTCACAATGGCGAGACCAGGACCGTCGATCTGCCGGATGGCTCCAGAGTCGAGATCAATTCAGGAAGCAAACTGGTCTATTGGCGCGGATCACGCAAAGTGGAGCTTGAAGGGGAAGCCTTCTTCCAAGTCGAACCGTCGCGGGAACCTTTTTCTGTGTCTGCCGGCGAAGCAAAAGTTGTGGTTCTTGGCACGGCTTTCAATGTGCGCGCCCGGAAATCCCGAGTCACTGTCGTCGTTGACCACGGCACGGTTTCCTTGGAGAGTGTCCACATCGGCGACAAGGTCAAACTTCAGGCGGGTGAGATGAGCCGGATGGAAAAGGGGCGTTCTCCCACACCGGCGATGACTGTTGACATCGGCCGATTTCTGGCCTGGCGTGAGGGAAGACTGGTATTCGAACGTACGCCAATCACGGAAGTTTTCGACGAATTGCGCCGCAAGTTTGATGTGGTGTTCGACTTTGCCGACTTCGATCCCGGAGAACGGACTCTGACTGCTTCTTTTGCGCCTGATAAGTCGTTGCAAGAAATCCTGTTCGCCATCTGTTTGACCGCCGGCTGTCAATTTGAAGAATCGGATGGCCGTTTTCAAATCCGCTAATCTGGAGCTCCATGATGAACATAGGTATCAAAATCATATTCTTTTCTCTTTTCACTCTGCTGTTCCTGCAGAGCGCCTACGCACAAATCCTGAAGTCACCCATTACGAATATCTCAGCGCAGAAGATTGCAGAGAACAAGATCACCCTCGTATTAGAGCAAACCCCGTTGCGGGAGGCCATCACGGAGGTGGCGCGCCTGTCGGGTGTTGAGTTTGTATTCAGTGATGATTTGCTGGATGGCAACGTGACCGTTTCCCTGGAACTGACAGATAGATCCGTGCCTGAAGTTCTGGACCAGATTCTCAAGGAGCTTGACATCGGGTATGTCGTCCAGTCGCGCAACCAGATTGTCCTCACCAGAAAATCAACCATCAAGAGAACGTTCGGGACCATCCAAGGGAAGATCGTGAACCGGACGACCGAAGATGCACTTTGGAATGCAAACCTGGAGATACTCGGATCGAGCTTCGGCACGGCGACCGATCGCGGCGGATTTTTTTCCCTGAAAATCCCTGTGGGCCGATACGATATCCGGGTGAGCAATATCGGTTTCGAGCAAGTGACTCGACAAGAGGTCAGAGTCGCGGCTGACCGGACAACCTATCTCACTTTTCGTCTGCAACCCACGGTTGTGCAGTTACCTGCGGTGAGTGTCTCGGGCACACGGTCCACGGTTCCGGAACATATGCAGATCGAACCGAGCGTCCTGACTATACGCCGTTCGCAACTAACCTCGATCCCTTTTTTGGCAGAGCCGGACCTATTTCGTGCGCTGCAAACCATGCCAGGGGTCAGCTCCCCAAATGATATTTCTACAGAGCTGTATATTCGAGGGGGCGATCCCGATCAAAACCTCGTGCTGCTCGATGGCGCCATTGTTTACAATCCTTTCCACCTTTTCGGTCTGGCAAGCGCCTTTAATTCTGATATCATCGAACAGGCCAACGTGTCTCTCGGCGGCTTTTCTGCAAGATATGGTGACCGTCTAAGCTCTGTCATCGATATTCAAACCCTGACCGGTTCGACAACTGAAACCCGGGGGTTTGCCAACTTTAGTTTTGTCAGCTCTAAATTCACCGCCGACGGTCGGTTCAGTTCCAGGGTTAAATGGCTGGTTAGCGGAAGGAGGACCTATCATGACGTAGTGGCTAGCGCCATCGGCAGAAATGTGCCCTATTTCTTCTACGACCTCTACGGCAAACTGATTTTTCAGTCCGGCAAACGGGACCTCTTTTATGTCAGCTCATTTTTTTCACGCGACACGTTTTCGCAAAAGGACAGCTATCGTAAACCCAATATTGAAGACACCCAGGACATTTTTTTTGAAACGCCCGGTGAAGCGGCGGACATACCCGCAGGTGAGGGATTTACATTCAACTCTAAGGAAAGCTTTATTTGGGACAATCTCAATGTCACAGGCCATTGGCTGCATGAATTCTCAGAAAACAGCACGTTAGAGCTGCAGGCATCGCAAAGCAGAAGTCCATTGGATGTGCTGGCGCAGACCTTATGGACAGCGGCAAGCAACGCCTCTCAAGCGACCAGACAGTTCGTCGAGGAGCGCAACACGCAAGAGGCACGCCTCTCGAACACTTTCAGCGATGTCTCGATTCTCGATCGAAGCTCACGGCTTGACTGGACCTATTCACCCCATGCGGGGCATCGGTTCAGCGCAGGTGGCGGGTATCGTTATTTGCGTCTCAATTATTCCTGGGAAACCTTATTCAATGAGCTGGATCAGGAAGAGCTGGTGGTGTTTTTTGATGAAGCGCCAAATGATTTCAGTTACAAAAGGAACCTGCAGCAATGGTTTTTCTATGCCGAGGATTCCTGGAACCTGAGCCCGCAACTGCAGATTCGTCCGGGACTGCGTGTGGAGAAAAGGGATTACAACGATCAGTGGACTCTTGCACCGCGGTTTAATTTGAGCTATGATCTTAACCCCTCGCTCAACCTCAAAGCCGCTTATGGACAATTCTATCAGGGGATCAGCACGTCGCTGGAAAATGCCGTTTTGACCTTTCTACCGGTGATTTTCCCCACAGAGGGTGCAAGTCCAATCGAAAAAGCGGATCACTTCATCGCAGGTGTGTCTTTCAAAGGGAGGAATTGGCAGTTTTCTACCGACCTCTATTACAAGAAACTCAGCGGTCTGCTCAGGGCCGTGAACGGGATTCCGGAATTCGAGCACGGCTCCGGCAAAGCCTACGGCCTGGAGCTCGGCATCAGGAAACTGGGGGATCGCCTGAATCTTGAAATGAACTATGCCCTGTCATATACCAAGCGCAAGTTTGGCGGCAACGAGTATTTTGGCCGGAATGACCAACGACATAGCTTGACCACCATGGGAAAATACCATCTCGGCAGGAACTGGGAGTTCAATTTTCGCTGGGTGTTGGCCTCGGGACGGCCGTTTACAGCCAAGACCATCCTTACGCCGGAGACTATCTTCGATCCTGTGACGGGACAGTTTATCATCACCGACTTTGTCAATTCACCGACGGTCGATTTTTCGAATACAAGGAACCAGGTGCGTTACCCGGTCTATCACCGCCTGGACCTTGGTCTGATCAAACGAATCCAAAAGCACGGCTGGGCCATTCTGCCCTACGTTCAACTCCTGAATGCTTATTTCCGCAAGAACGTCCTCTATTTTGACTGGCAGCGCAATAACACGACCCAGCGT
Source organism: Caldithrix sp. (assembly GCA_004357015.1). GTDB lineage: Bacteria > Zhuqueibacterota > Zhuqueibacteria > Oceanimicrobiales > Oceanimicrobiaceae > CR04bin15. Next base: position 2,674 of record SMXE01000118.1, on the reverse strand, counting down.
TTTGAACGGAAGACGATATCCATGCTGCCCATTATTCCAACATTAGGAGTAAGTTTGGAATTCTGAAAATAAACATGGGGAGTATCCCGAACGAATCAATGATTCCTGGAGACAAACGATGAAAAGACTCAACTCACTGTTGCTTATCGTCTGCACCTTTTCCTGCAGTCAAAACCCTGTTATCCAGGGCGATGTGAACAAGCTTGTTGTGCAGGCCGTTCTCAGTCCCGATCTTATTCAGCAAACGATTTACGTTTCCGAAGGCCGTAACATCGTTAATATTGAAGATGTGCCTTTTTCCGAGCTGGACAACCCTTTGAGCGATGCTAGCGTGATCGTTCGGGATTCGCGTTCGACCACGACTTTTCAGGAAACGGAACCTGGGATTTATCGCGACCTACAAAACCGGCTGGACGTGAGACCTGGCGAAACCTATCTGCTTGAAGTCATCGACAGCAAGGGCCGTGTGGTCACCGCTGAGACCACGGTCCCTGCTCGTACTCAGTTCCTGGCCCCTGAAGAAAGTCAGGTGTTTCGGGAGCAACAGCCTGTACATTTTGCCTGGCAGGTGAGCTCCGGCGCAGCGGGCTACGTGTTTGGGGAGCTTATTCCGGAGTGTTCCGGTAAAGTTTCGCGACGGGGAATATTCAACGATCTTGCGGTTACAGCGCAACCTGGCGCGACCATCAGCTTTAGCAAATGGGATACTGTCTGTGGCCCTGAGAAACGCAAAATCATGAACCTCCGGGTATTGGCGCTTGACCAGGCCGCAGCACACTTCGAATGGGCATACGCGTTTGCCCCTGCCGGCAAGCGGATCTCGAATATCGAGAACGGTTTCGGCATGTTCGGCTCCATGGTCTCCGATTCTCTTTTCATCCGCATCGAAAATAGCTCCGGCCCTGATGAATAAGTCTAAAGCCACATAGCGAGAGTACTTCCTTACACCACTTACAACATGGATGAGCAATTAGTACCTGGATAAATTCAATGGATTGCGCCCGTGCATTCAGTGGCTTCTGAGTCATGCCACGCGCGGGTGCCCATGTCAACCAGAAACAAGTAAAAGCTTGTGTGTCACGAAAGAGTATGGAGTGAAACCCCGCAGGATTTGAAGGAAGACCCTGAATTCATCGAAGCCCTTGTTGGGAAGGAAAGGAAGGAGGAATAGTGACTCGCTGAATGCCGCCAAGTGGGTGTTTTTTGACAGGTTCAGGCGAAAAGGATCGCTCAGCGAGGTTTTTTGCAGACCTCGGTTACAGGCTGTTCCTGTCACAGCCCCCATGCTTTGGGAGAAAACGCCATAATCCCACAGGCAAGCGATAAGTGAGTATTTCTTTTATAAAAACTAAGACAGTAGATTACGAACAAAGCACAAGTGACATAAAAATGCATCAGATGCGATAAAGTGCTTTGACATTATCATTTGAGTATGTTATATTCACTGTCTGTTTTAAGTCATTTCTTTTAAATTTCAAAATTTCATCTTTGATTTAACTGTCCCATCAACTTTTCTGGAGATTTCCCCATGAAAGTTCCTCAAGAGGAAAAGAACCTCCCTGAGCATTCAAATGGTATTTCTCGCCGTAGTTTCTTAAAGGGGTTCGGAGTGACTTCAGCTGGAGTTGCAGTGACACCAGTCTCAGAATTGTTAACACAACTCGGCGAAACCGCCACAAAAGCTGAAGGTAAACTCCTGGGTCCGGATGCAGCAAATATCACATTAACCGTAAATGGCAAAAAGATGACAGCCCTGGCTGCACCGCGTATGACATTGGTAGATGTTCTGCGCGATCAGCTTCATTTAACAGGAACAAAGGTTGGCTGCGACCGGGGAGCGTGTGGCGCCTGTACGGTTATCCTGAACGGCAAATCTGTTCCGTCCTGTATGACACTGGCCGTAGACGCCATCGGTAAAAATATTGAAACTGTTGAAGGACTCGGAGATTACGACGGAAAACTACATGAGATTCAGGAATCGTTTATCGAACATGACGGCTTGCAGTGCGGTTTCTGCACTTCAGGGATGCTCATGAGCTGTAAGAATCTTCTGGATAACAATCCAAATCCGTCTCTGGATGAGATAAAAATCGCCACCAGCGGCAATTTATGTCGTTGTGGTACCTATCCGAAAGTTTTTGAGGCTGTTATGGCGATGAATAAGTAGGTCTTTGCTCTTTGAGATGAGACAAATGTGAACAGGAGAACTGTTATGCCAAAACAAGTTCAACTTAAAGTAGGCGTTGAAAAAAATCTTCGCGAAATCACTGCGGAAATTCCAGACAACACCCCGCGGCCGTGGGACGGCAGTGACGAGCTTAAATATATTGGTGGTTACCTCAAGCGTATCGATGGCAGGGAAAAAACCACCGGTCGCGCTAAATTCACTTTCGATATTCAACTCCCCGGAATGCTCTACGCAAGATTTCTGCGCTCTCCGTATCCAGCTGCCATTGTACGAAAAATCGACATTTCAAAAGCTCAAAACGCTCCGGGTGTAAAAGCGATTCTCATGGTACAGAAGAAATTACCGCTCGTCGTCAGGTTTGCCGGACAGGAAATTCTGGCCGTAGCTGCCGAAACCTCTTATCAGGCAGAGGCAGCTTTAAAGTTAGTTGAAGTAGATTATAATATCCAGCCATTTGTGCTGGACACAACTGAAGCCAAAAAATCT
>SMXE01000117.1 GCA_004357015.1 Caldithrix sp. | reverse complement strand
TGGTCGGCGAGATCCGTGAGTGCGTTGCGCGCGAGGAGCGCGTTCTGGTGACCACGCTCACCAAGAGAATGGCCGAAGATTTGACAGATTACCTGGCAGGGCTGGACGTTCGGGTAAGATACCTTCACTCCGAAATCGTTGCCCTGAAGCGTGTTGAAATTCTCCGCGACCTGCGTCTTGCCGAATTTGATGTTCTCGTCGGCGTGAATTTGCTGCGGGAAGGACTGGATTTGCCGGAAGTCTCCTTGGTGGCTGTCCTCGATGCCGACAAGGAGGGCTTTTTGCGATCGGCGCGCTCGTTGATGCAGATCGCGGGCCGGGCGGCCCGCAATATCGCCGGCAAGGTTATTTTCTATGCGGATACGATCACCAATTCCATGAGCAAAGCCATCGACGAAACGAACCGCCGCCGGGTGATTCAGGCGGAGTACAATAAAAAGCACGGCATTGAACCCAGATCTATTTATAAGACCTATGACGAAGTGATGCAGTCGACGCGGGTTGCTGACATCAAAGCGCAGAAGTGGGGCAAGACAAAAGAAGTGCTGGTTGACGGCACCAGTTGGAAAAAGCTCTCGCCTCTGGAGAAGGAAGATCTTTTGGACCGCCTCGAAAAGGAAATGTTGGCCGCTGCCCGAAAACTGAAATTCGAAAAAGCCGCCGCTCTGCGTGACGAAATCGACCGGCTGACTGGAAAGAAAAAGTATGCGTGGAGTTGAAAATATTTATGCTTAAGCTGAGCATTTTGGTTGTTGGCGGCGGCGGTCGCGAGCATGCCCTGGTCTGGAAGATTAGACAGAGTAATCTGGTCGGCCAAATTTACTGTGCGCCGGGCAATCCGGGCGTTAGCGGTATGGCCGAGTGCGTCAAGATTCCGCAGAACGACATCCCGGCGCTCTTGAATTTTGCCCGCGATAAAGAGGTCGATTTGACTGTCGTGGGACCGGAAGATCCTTTGGTGAACGGAATCGTTGATGAGTTTGAGGCGCAAGGGCTGAATATTTTCGGCCCTTCCCAAAAAGCAGCGGAGATCGAGGGCAGCAAGGTTTTCACCAAGTACCTTATGGACAAGTACAAAATTCCCACTGCAGATTGCGTTGTGTTTGATGATTACGACGAAGCCAAAGTTTACGTGGACGAAACGTCCTATCCCACGGTCATCAAAGCGGACGGCCTGGCAGCGGGCAAGGGCACGTTGATCTGCCAGAATGAGGAAGAGGCGCATGCGGCCCTGGACAAAATCATGGTGGCGAAAGCATTCGGTGCGGCAGGCGCCAAAGTCATCGTGGAAGAATTTATGGTGGGCGAGGAAGCCTCTGTGATCGCGGTGACGGATGGCGAGAACATCGCTTATTTCCCGGCGGCGCAAGACCACAAGGCCATCTTCGATAATGACGAGGGGCCGAACACAGGAGGGATGGGCGCCTACGCCCCGGCCCCGCTGATGACCAAAGATTTGTTGCAACGCGTTCATGAAGAAATCATGCAGCCAACGGTGAAGGCTATGACGCTGGAGGGCCGGCCATACCGCGGTTTCCTGTACGCCGGGCTGATGCTGACAGTGGCGGGCCCGAAAGTTGTTGAGTTTAACTGCCGGTTGGGCGACCCGGAGGCACAGGTCTTGCTACCCTTGTTAGAGACCGATTTAGTAGATGTGATGTTTCGAATCGGAAAGGGCAAAAGCGTGAAATCCGATTTCAAGTTGCTCGAAAAATGGGCCATGTGTGTGGTGATCGCCTCCGGCGGATATCCCGGCAGCTCTGAAAAGGGCAAGCCGATTTACGGGCTGGATAAGAACCTCGGCGACGATATCGTCCTCTTTCACGCCGGTACCAGCAGAGGCGAAAGTGATGAAATTGTGACGAGTGGCGGGCGCGTACTCGGCGTGACAGCGCTGGCGGATGACTACTACGGGGCAAAGGAAAAAGCGTACTGGGCCGTGGGCAAGATCACTTTTGACGGGGCGTACTATCGAAAGGACATCGGCGCTAAAGCGCTGCGTTACTTGCGGCGATAATGAGTCACCCTCGTTCCATGCGGGCACGGCTGGCAGCCGTGTTACCTTCTAAATTGAGAATATAAAGGGACTTTCCATGAATATTTTGGTGACAGGAGGTGCCGGCTTCATTGCGTCGCACATTGTAGACGCTTACATTGAACTTGGTCACGAAGTTGCAATCATCGATGATCTCTCCTCCGGCCGCAAGAGCAATCTCAACCCGAAGGCTGAACTTTTCCAGGTTAAGATCCAGGACGAAGCAGTAGGCGACATTTTTGCGAAATTTGAATTCGACGTTGTCTGTCATCATGCGGCGCAAATGGATGTGCGCAAGTCTGTTGCCGATCCTATATTCGACGCCAACATCAACGTGCTTGGCACGCTCAACTTGCTCGAAAATTGCGTGAAACACAAAGTCGAAAAATTCATTTTTGCTTCTACTGGCGGGGCGATTTACGGTGAGCAGGACACGTTTCCGGCCGACGAAGAGCATCCCACCTGGCCGCTTAGTCCGTACGGCATCACCAAGCTGACCTGCGAAAAATACTTGTTTTACTACAAAGAAGTGTACGGCTTGGCGCACGTTATTTTGCGGTATGCCAATGTATACGGCCCGCGGCAGAATCCGCATGGCGAGGCCGGCGTGGTGGCCATTTTTGCGGAAAGATTTCTCGCCGGAAACAAACCGATTATCAACGGCGACGGTAAGCAAACCCGCGACTATGTTTACGTACACGATCTTGTACGCGCCAACGAGATCGCGCTCGATTACGCTGACAGCGATGTGTTCAATATTGGAACCGGCGCCGAGACGGATGTAACCACGATTTTTCGCCTGCTCAACGAACTGACCGGTGCGAACATCGAAGAGAACCACGGCCCGGCGAAACTTGGCGAGCAGCAGCGCAGTTGCTTGTCGAGCCAGAAGGCGGAGAGCAAACTGGGATGGCGGCCTGAAGTGGAGTTGTGCGCGGGGCTTAAGACCACGGTCGAATACTTTAGAGACAAAGATAAATAATCTGAATCTAACAGAAGAAAACTTCGGCCTCATCGGTCAGTCGCAGGAGATTCATCAGATACTCCTGACCGTTGAGCAAGTCGCGCCGACGGATATTTCCGTGCTCATTTTTGGCGAGAGCGGCACGGGCAAGGAATTGGTGGCAAACGCCATTCACGAGCAAAGCCTGCGGCGTGACCAGCCACTGGTGGTGGTCAACTGTGGCGCTATTCCGGAAGGCATTCTGGAATCGGAGTTGTTCGGGCACGAGAAGGGCGCCTTCACCGGTGCGGTGGGCGCCCGCAAAGGATATTTTGAGATGGCGGATTCCGGCAGCGTCTTTCTCGACGAAATCGGTGAAATGCCGCTGGCAACGCAGGTTAAGCTGCTGCGGGTGCTGGAGAACGGTGATTTCATGCGCGTTGGCGGCAGCCACATGCAGAAAGTTGACGTGCGGATCATCGCCGCGACAAATAAGGATCTGGCGAAAGCGGTTAGCGTGGGAGAGTTTCGCGATGATCTGTACTACCGGCTGAACGCCATTCACATCCGCATCCCGCCGTTGCGCGAACGGCGCGAAGACATCCATTTGCTGATTCGAAAGTTTGCTGCCGATTTCAGCCGGGACAATCACATTGAGTTTGAGGGGTTTGGTGACACGGCATTGCGGATCATGGAGAGCCATCCCTGGCCCGGTAATGTGCGAGAGTTGAAGAATGTCATAGAAAGCATGATAGTGCTTGAAAAGGGGCGGCTCATCGATGAGTACGCAGTCTCAAGATACCTCAAACCACCCGTCGGCCGCATGGACAGAAATTTGCCCGTGCCGCTGAACAAGTCTTCGGAGCAGATCGAGCGGGAATTCATCTATCACGCACTGCTTGAACTGAAAAGCGAAATCTCAAAACTGCGCGAAGATTTTTACGGTTTGGCTATGACCAGCCAGAGACCCAAGTCACTGCCGTACTACTCTGAAGTGGTACCGGATGTCGGCGATTCAGCAGTGGCCAAAGAAGGGAACAGCACGGCAAACCTAGAGGGGAAGACCTTAGAGGAAGTGGAGCGACACATGATAAATCAGGCGCTGGAGAGTTGCGGCGGCAGCAAGCGCAAGGCGGCGAAATCGTTAGCCATCAGTGAACGCACGCTCTACCGGAAAATAAAAGAGTATGATTTGCCATTCTGAACATGATGCCATGAAATGGGCAGCGCCCCTGCTCTTTATGGTGTGTCTGTCGGCTGTTTCGTGCGGACCTTACTCGTTTTCGAGCTCTGGTGCTTCACACCTCAAGACCGTAGCCATCCCGATCTTCCAGGATCAGACAGCAGAATTTGGCATCAAAGAGAAGTTGACCGATCAAGTCGTGGACCAATTTACCCGCGACAACACTTTGAGAGTGGCCAATCGACGAAACGCAGACGCCATTATCGAGGGCAAGATTATCCGGGTTGAAGATCGCGCCGGTACTTACAGCAGCGACGAAACCGTGCAGGACATCAAGATTTTCATTACGGTTGTTGTTCGGTACAATGACCTTAAAAAACGCAAAACCATCTGGGAAGACACGATCACCCAGTGGGGCACTTTCAATCCGGATGAAGGAAACCAGAGCAGGGAAGAGGGGATCGACGAAGCCGTTGCCAAAATTGCCAGCGAAATCCTCGACAAATCGGTGTCAGGCTGGTAAAAAGTTGTTGCGTTATGAGACTTAGTTCCTTAAATTTAAGGTCATTAGTATTGATGATTTCCGCGGGATAGAAAAATGACTAGCGAAGACAATCACCAGGACGTGCAATTTCTTGAGCAGCGTCTGAAAGACAACCCGGAATCGATGCTGTTCGCACGATTGGCTGACCATTACCTGGCGACGAATAGGGTGGAGAAAGCGATCGAGATGTGCGAAGAGGGCATCAAACAACATCCTTACTACGCCACGGGTCATTTTGTGCTCGGCAAAGGATATCTCACCAAAAAGATGTACGAGCAGGCGGAAAAAGAATTTAAACGCGTCTTGCTTTTTGATCCGAAATTTCTGGCCGCACACAAATATTATGGCGATTTGATGCGTGAGATCGGTTGGGAAAACACTTGCGAACTGAGCTATAAAAAGATATTACAAATCGATCCGCTGGACGAAGTTGCCCGCAGTGTTGTTGGCGATTCCACCATTGCAGAAGATGAGGCGTCGGTGCAAACCGAGCAGCCCAAAACATCCGCGACGCCTGAAATGGATGTGGATGCCATCAGCCCGTTGCCGGTAACGCCGGAAGAAGAAGATTTGATGTTTGAATTGCCGGAGCCGGAGAAGGCTGAGCCCGCGGCTGAGACCGAGACCGGGGCCGAGGCCGAGGCCGAGGCACCCAAAAAGGAGGGGATGCCGCCGGATGAACCAAAGATTACGCAAATCGATGATGAGCCAGAGCTCGACGAAAAAAAGGCGGAAGAGTTCTCCTACATTCTGGACGACATTTTCAAAGACGAGGTGATAGAAAAAGCCTCGAAGCCTGCCATCTCAAAGGAAGCCAACATTGTTAAAGAAGAAAGCAGCGAGGGCGACCATGGCAAATTTCTGGCTGAGTTTGGCCTGGAGTCCGCCACGGCCTCCGAGGCACCTGCGCCCGCTGCTCCCCCGCAACAGGAATCCGCTCCGCAAACTCAGGAGGCAAAACCCCCGACAGAAAATGTTGCTGCTCCCGAGTCGAACCACCTGGTGGATAAATCCGAGCCGGACGCGAGCCTGAAAATGCCTGAATTGGTCAAGAAAACATCTCCGCCGCCGAAAGTTCCGAAGCGCGCGAAAAGTAAAAAGGGAGACAGAATCGTCACCCCCACCTTGGGCGAAATCTATGCTGCGCAGGGCCAGTATAACAAGGCCATCGACGTTTTTGAAACGCTGATAAAAAAACATCCGGACAATGAGTTCTATGCCCAAAAACTCGAGATGCTCAAAGCGAAGTTAGAAGAAGCAAAGAATGAAGCAAAGGGTTGAGCAGCTCAGGGAGCGACTGCAGCATCATAACCTAAACGCGCTTCTGGTCTCCTCTCTCACGAACATTCGCTATTTGTTTGGATTTTCCGGGTCGAATGCGATTGCCTTGGTCGCATCCGACCTTTCTTCTTTCATAACCGACCGCAGATACACACTGCAGGCATCGCAGCAAGTGCACGGTGCCGAGATTATCATTGCTAAAAAGGATCTGTACGCCGAGCTGAAAAAGATTGTGAGCCCTGAGGCGGGATACAAGATCGGGGTTGAGGCGATGCACCTCTCTTTGAAGGATTTCACGCAACTCAAAAAAACGCTTGACAGCGTGAAGCTGGTCGCCTCGGAACGTTTGGTGGAGCAAATCGCTGCTGTCAAAGATGCGCAAGAGATCGAAAATATCCGGCAAGCTGCCGCCATCTGTACTGCTGTATTCAACGAAATTCTCCCGCTGATCAAGACCGGAATCAGCGAACTCGATATATCCGCTGAAATCAGCTACCGGGCGGCCCGGCGCGGCAGCGAGCGCGATCCGTTCGAGCCTATTGTCGCCAGCGGTGTGCGTTCGGCATTGCCACACGGCATGGCTTCGCGCAAAAAAATAGCAGCCGGGGATCTGGTCATCCTCGATTTCGGAGCAACGATGAACGGTTACGCTGCGGATTTTACCCGCACGGTCATCGTCGGAGAGGCATCTCCTGAGCAGCAGAAAATGGCAGATGCGGTAGCGGCCGCCCTCGGCGCAGCCGAACACGCAGCAAAACCCGGCGTGGTCGGCAAGGAGTTGGACGGCGTGGCTCGCAGCGTTCTTGCGGAGAAGGGTCTCGGTGAGTATTTTCAGCATTCGCTGGGCCACGGCCTTGGCCTCAACGTGCACGAATTGCCGCGCATCGGAGAACGAAGTCAGGATGTGCTGGCGGCGCGCAACGTGGTCGCGCTGGAGCCGGGTGTCTATCTGCCGGAAGTCGGCGGCGTCCGCATCGAGGATGACTTCGTGGTCGGAAGTGACGGCGCAGAGAATTTGACACCCGTCTCCCGCGAGGTTGTGTGTGTCGGGCAAGCCTGAGACGGATTTTTCGGTCGTTATCGTCACCTTTAATAGCCAGGGCGAAATTGTCCCTTGCCTGCAATCGGTCCGGCGCGAGCTCAAAGGGACTTCCGGGGAAATCATCCTAATTGACAACTGTTCGAATGACCGAACCTCAGAGGTCGTGCGAGCAGCCGCGGGCGGTCTCGAAGCGGCTACTATTCATTTCGAACTGATACTGAACAAAGAGAATGTGGGATTCACAAAGGCTCTGAACCAGGGTCTTCGCGCCTGCCGCGGCAGGTATATTTTGGCGCTCAATCCGGACACAGAACTGCAGCCTGCCTGTCTGCAAGCCATGAGAGGCTGCCTGACAGCGGACGAGCGAATCGGGATGGTCGCGCCGCAATTGTTAAACCCGGACGGCTCGGTTCAGCCGTCCTGCCGCCAGTTTCCACGACGCCCGGACGTTTTAGTGGAGATCAGCGGTTTGAGCCGTCTTTTCCCAAACAGCGCGCGGTTTAATCGCTGGAAAATGGGCGGATTTGAGCACGATTCCAGACGCTTTGTGGACCAGCCGCAGGGCGCGTGTCTGCTGTTTCCGAGGGCGATTCTGGATTCAGTCGGACTCTGGGACGAGCGCTTCCCGATGTTTTTCAGTGACGTGGATTGGTGCCGGCGCGTAAAAGCCAGCGGTTTCGAAATTCTGTTTGAACCCGCGGCCAAGGTGGTGCATCGAAAAGGAGCCAGCGTGCGATGCAACCGTGCCCGTATGATCTGGACGTCGCATCGCTCGTTTTATCACTATTTCAAAAAACACGAAAACAAGTTTTCTTTTGTAAATGAAATTTTTGGTGCTATCTTATTGCTTACCGGAATTGTCCGGGCCGGGGCGGCCATGCTGAGTAGTGGTTTTTCTAAAGCAAACAAATAAGTCGGGAGAATTTAATGCAGAACAGCACCCAGGTGGAAACTCGTGTTCAGAGCGGAGTGGGTATCATCGACATCTCGGGTGAGGTCACCAGTTTTTCCGAAGAGGTTCTGGAGGGTACCTATGAAAAGCTTACCGAGGATGGTTTGAAAAAGTTTTGTTTCAACTTTGAGAACGTCTCTTACATAAACAGCGCAGGCATGGCTGTCATCATCACCATCCTCACCAGGAGCCGCAAGCGCGAGCAGATCCTGCGGAGCTGGGGGCTGAACGAGCACTTTCGGAAGATTTTTGACATGGTCGGGATTAGCAAATACATGCAGAATCATAGCACTGAGGAGGAGGCGCTGAGCGACTTTTGAACCTTGCGTCAAGCGTTTTTCATTCAATGAATGCTAAAGATCAAACGCGACCAGAAAATTAATATCATCATCATTCCTGAGAAAGAACTGCCCCTGGCTGGAGTGGCCGATGAATATTTCTAAGGCCACCCGCATTCGCCGCAATTTGTTGCGGCCCACTACGATACCCGCCTGCGCGCTGATATCTGTTTCCCAATCGAATTCCCGCTTTGATTTGAAATCCGCCGCAGCGTAAGGTGAGACCATTTTACTATTCGAATTACCAAACCATTCAATGCCGAACTGAACGACCCAGGGGTCGAAGTTTTTTGTGTCAGATGCGTTGCGCACGATATGATAAGCCCAGTTGATGCCACCGTAGATCCGAAAACCGGAGAGATCGTACGAGCCGAAAAGCTCAAAGAATTCCCGCGCGTACTTCTTCGGTCTGGCATCGCGCCTGCCGTTAAGGCCCGGGGGCAGGTCGATGGCCCCCTCGATGCCCTCGATTTCGTCGAAGTCGTCGCCGAGGTGGCTGCTGACGTGGTACCATCTCAACCTCGCTGAGAAAGCACCCTTTCGCAGGTCCAGCGGGAAACCGATGGTGTAGTCGGTGGATTGCACCGGGAAGTTGGGCGTTTGCAGCTTTGAAACCAGAAAAGTACTGGCTTCTACGCGCAGTTGCAGTGGGGTGTCGTTGACAAGGCATTCAAGCAGGCCCACTGAGTAACCGATGTTGCCGGCAAAGTCATTGCGGTCGAGCAAGTAGCGCGCACTGAGCTGGATCTCCTGGGGATCTGCAACTCTGGGATCAAACAGCCTTGCACGCGGCAGCAGGATCAGATTCTCCGAGACTGGCTGGCACAGGGCATTCTGGCCTAAAACTGCCGTCAGGAAAATTATCGCTAACAGCAGCGGCTTCACAATTAGTTTGCGAAATTTCATGCGTTTTCCTTTTCTGGATTCGTTAAAAACAGAAACTAAAATAGCATTAAATCAGGAATTGTCAAGGCCGGATCGTTGTCGCTTCTCATGAACTGACGCTAAATTCTCCAAGGAAAAACAGTTTTGTCCCGTCCTTTTAAAATGCTCATGATTTTGAGCGCCGCCGAATTGATGGCCATGACCGTGTGGTTCAGCGTGTCGGCGGTGGGCCCTGCGCTACAATTGGAATATGGTTTCACCACTGAGCAGGTGGCGGAGCTGGTCATAGCGCTGCAGTGTGGCTTCGTTGTGGGTACGCTGCTCATCGCTTTCGCGAATCTTGCGGACGTTTTCAACTCACGCCACCTGGTGGGTTTGTCGGCTTTTCTGGCCGCAATCTTAAATGCAGCGTTTTTGTGGACCGGTGAAGCTTTTGTGCCGGCGCTACTCCTGAGATTCGGCACCGGCTTTGCTTTGGCCGGGGTTTACCCGCCCGGCATGAAAATCATGGCCGGTTGGTTCAAAAGCGGCCGTGGGTTCGCCATCGGCACGCTGATCGGTGCGCTTACAATTGGATCCGCACTGCCACACTGGGTGGGTGCGATGCTCAACGAGCAGTGGCGGCTCACCATCGCGGTGACCTCCGGACTGTCGCTTGCTGCGGCACTTTTGGTGCATTTCTTTCTCGAAGATGGGCCGTACGATGTGCCGGCCCGCCGATTTGACCTCGGCTACGCCTGGACGGTCTTCAAATACCGGCCGACCCGGCTGGCTTATTTCGGTTACTTCGGGCACATGTGGGAATTGTATGCCATGTGGACCTGGATGCCGGTTTTTCTGGCCAGTGCGTTGGCTGCGAACGGCACGACTACCTACTCCGCCGGCTTCGGTGCTTTCCTGGTGATCGCTTCCGGCGCGCTGGGCTGCATCCTGTACGGCCTCTGGGCCGACCGGGTGGGCCGCAGCATCTCAACCATCTCATCGATGGCCATTAGCGGACTGTGCTGCCTGGCTGTCGGCTTTCTGCAGCACATACATCCTATCTGGCTGCTGCTGATTTGCCTGGTGTGGGGCCTGACCGTGGTAGCAGACTCGGCGCAGTTCTCGGCCGCCGTGTCCGAACTTTGTGAACCGGAATACATCGGTACCGCGCTTACCCTTCAGACCAGCGTCGGTTTCCTTATCACCATGGTCTCTATCCGACTCGTTCCGGTGATTCAGGATGCCGCAGGGTGGGGTCTGGCATTCGCCATGCTTGGCCTGGGACCGCTGGCCGGTATTCTGGCGATGACTTTGCTGTACAAAACCCCGGAAGCCGTAAAAATGGCGAGCGGAAATCGCTGAATCAGGCTCTCTCCCGCTCCAGCTTCTTCAGTAAATTGGCCACGCATGTGAAATTCCAACTTGGCTTTTACGGCATTATTAACTAAATTTAAATCAAATATTTGAAAAGGATTCTTATGAAATTGCTTCTGTTTGATGTTGATTTGACCCTTGTGAACAGCGGGGGCGCCGGCCGGAGGGCGATGATGCAGGCCTTCCAGCAGCTTTACGGCAAGTCGAACGGCTTTGAGAATATCAGCTTTGCCGGCCGCACAGACCCTGCCATTTTTCGGGATGCTGTGGAGCGGCTGGGACTGTTGTGGCAACAGGAAACGGAGGACGCATTCAAAGAGAGATATTTAGAAATTCTCAAAGGGGAGATTGAAAAGCCTAATTCGAAAAAGCACATCGAGCCGGGTGTGCAGGCCATTTTGCCGGAGCTGGCACAGATGAAAAACGTTACCCTGGCGCTTCTAACCGGAAACTGGTACGAAGGCGCGCATGCCAAGCTGGAGCATTTTGACCTGTTGCGATTCTTTGAGTTCGGGGCATTTGCGGACGATTCATGGCAACGCCACGAACTGCCGGCCATTGCTGCAAAGCGCTACAATGAAAAAACGAGCAAGGAAATTTCGCCGGCAGATGTCTTTGTCATTGGAGATACGCCGCGGGATATTGCGTGTGCGCAACCGTTCGGCGCCCGAACCATCGCTGTCGCCACCGGACTTTTTTCGCATGAAGAGTTGCAGGCAGCCGGTCCGGATTATCTGTTTCATGACTTTTCTAAAACCACCGAGTTGTTGGCTATTTTCGAGGCGGCGCAGTAAGTGGAATACCGCGTTCTCGGTTCGACTGGTTTAAAAGTTTCAGCGATTGGCCTGGGCACGTGGGCAATGGGTGGCCGCTGGTGGGGTCCCACCAACGACGCCGATTCGGTGGCTGTCATCCACAAAGCGCTCGATCTTGGCATCAACCTTTTTGACACCGCCGATATCTACGGCTTCGGACACTCGGAGAAGCTGCTTCGGCAAGCGCTCAGCGGGCGACGCCAGGACGTCATCATCTCAACGAAAGTCGGGTTGCGCTGGAACAACAAAGGCAAAGTATGGCACGACCTGAGTCCGCAACATATCACTCGCGCTGTCGATGCCAGCCTCGATCGGCTGGGAACAGACTACATCGACCTCTACCAGGTACACTGGCCGGACCCGAAGGTGCCAGTTGAAAAGACGGCGGCAGCGCTGAACAAATGCGTCGAGGTCGGGAAGGTGCGTTGCCTCGGCGTTTCAAATCTTTCCCCGGAGCAAATGGCCGAATATCGCGAGTACGGAAGGTTCGAGACTTGTCAACCTCCGCTAAATCTGTTCCAGCGGCATGCGGAAGTAGCGGTGCTGCCGTTTTGCGTGCAGGAAAACATGGGCGTGCTCTCTTACAGCACCCTGTGCCGTGGACTCCTGTCCGGCCGCTTCAAAAAAGACGACGAAATCAAAGAAACAGTGCGGAAACAGGATCCGCTTTTTGGCGGCGAGGCGTACGTCCGCAATCTGGCCGTTGTTCAGCAGTTGAAGGAGTTTGCTGCCGCGTACGGCAAGACAGTGGCGCAACTCGCTGTGGCCTGGGTGCTGGCGCATTTTGGGCTAACGAGTGCGTTGTGCGGCGCCAGACGCGAGGCGCAGCTTGAGGAAAACGTTGGCGCGGCAGGCTGGCGGCTGCGGCATGAGGAAATAAAAAAGGTCGACGAGATTATGACGATTCTGAATGAGTGATTGCGGCTGGAAATATTTCTTGGTTACGGGTTTATTCGGTAGAACGTAAACGATAAACAGACTGAGGTAACAAATAATTCGTACGATGAACAGGTTACAGTCGTAATAAGAAAAAATAAAGCGACCCAAAGTTGAGTCGCTTTTTGTTGCACCTGCAATTTAGACGTCCCTGTCTATCCAAATCCTTCCTGATTTGAATTGCGGTACACTTTTAATCCCAAAAGAATTGCTTCAATTGAGCCAGATGTATCAATGATCGGAGACCTGTCACCAAACTTGACACTTGTTAACAACTCTTAACCTCTATTACGAGAAAAGCCGCGCCATGAACCGGCACTCTCTATGTTCTCAACTCTCCCCCCTCCATATTTTCTTGCGCTTCTGTCGGAGTGTTAAGCAGTATTACCAAGGCTGCCCTACTTTTGCAAAAAAAAAGAGATTGTTTTTGATTGCGGGAAGAAATCCGAAATTGCGCTTGTTATAATACATTGAAAAGCCCCTGGAAGGTGAATGGTAACCTCCTATTTTAACCTTCCTCCTCGAAATCCCCGGGTTTACTCCCGGGGATTTTTTTGATCATCACTGAAAATTTCGTATATTTTCGTCGTCACCTTTAAAGAGAAGTATTTTCTAATAAGGTTCGCTCGATTGCAAATTCTCGTTGCCATTTTCGTGATTATTGCCGGCCTGTCCGGCTTGCCCGCCGCTGTTCCCGATTCTGTGCGGCTGCGGGTGGTGTTTCCGGTCGATGGCGATACGCTTGCTTTCGACCAGGTGCGCTACGCCGGCGCCGCTTTGCCGGACGCTGACGTTGATGTGCAGGGCCGGAAAACCCGGGTTTATCCCTCGGGCGCTTTCGTGGGAATGGTGGACCTGCACGATGGCTTCAACCGCATTGTTTTCATTTCGAGAGATGAGTGGGGTCTCATCAGCGACACAGTGAGTGTCTTTCGAACTCCCAGACGAATTTCTTTTCCGGAAACGCCTACCGTTATTGACCCGAATACCATTCGGCCTGTTCAGGATGTTTTTCTGATGTTGGGCGAGGAGCTTGAAGTGGCGTTCCGGGGCAGCCCAAACGGCAAGGCCTGGTTTGCCATCGACTCGATTGTCACAAGAGTCGAAATGCACGAAGTACCTCCGCAAAAAGCGCATGGTTTGCGCGGCGTGTACCGCGGCAAACTCAAAGTGCCAAAGCACGCCGGGGTGATGCCGAAACGCGTGGTGTTTGACTTTCGCGGACCTGACGGTTATGGCTTTAAGTTTCAGTCGGAAAGGACGGTGCGGGTGCTATCCGACCGGGTGCCCGTCATCGGCATGACGCGCGATTCCACGAATATCGTCCTCCGCGAGCCTGAGGGTGATATTTTGACTGAACTTCCTCCAGGCTTACGCGTGCAGGTGACCGGCCTGCGTGAAGAATATTACAGAGTCAGGCTGGCGACAAAGGTTACGGGATATCTCTATCATGGGAATCTTGAGTTACTGCCGGAGGTTGCGAAGCAGCCGTACGCCGCCGTTGGCAATGTTGCGCTGGCAGACGATGGTGAGTGGACCCATGTCGAGATCGATGTCAGCGAGCGGATACCCTTCCGGGTCAGACACACAGGCCGCGGGTCCGGACTCGAGGTTGCATTCTTCCGCGCAGTCAGGTCGCCACAGTGGGTTTTGCGCCCGTCTGGTCACGCCATGGTCAAAAAAATCCGGGCGTCACAGAAAAACAGCGATGTGTTCGTGGTGCGGCTGGAGTTGCACCGGCAGCAACCGTGGGGCTACCGCGCCGCGTATGTCGGAAACCAATTCCGGCTCAGCCTCCGCAAGCCGCCGCTCGCGCGCCTGACCATCGCCGTGGACGCCGGCCACGGCGGCGAATCTGCCGGCGGCGTTACCGCCACAGGCTTGCTGGAGAAGGACCTGACGCTGAACCTCGCTCGGAGAGTACAGCAGGGCCTGGAAACCGCCGCCGCCACCGTGATCATGACGCGTTCCGCTGACACGACGGTGGCGCTGCAATCGCGCATGGAGACAGCACGCGAATCTCGTGCACACATTTTCCTGTCGCTGCATTTCAATTCCATCGGCCCGGACGTGGAGCCGCTGCAGCCGCGCGGTGCGAGCGTATATTTCACCCTGCCGCCGTCACAGGCCCTCGCGGATTTCGTGCATAAACGGCTGGCGGTCCTGCCACTGCCGCCTCACGGCGTGAAAACAGCGCCGTTTGCAGTCACGCGCCAAACCGACATGCTTGCCATTCTGGTTGAAGCGGCGTTTCTCACGCATCCCGGGGATGAAATGCTGCTGTTGCGGCAGGGGTTTATTCAGGAGATGGCAGATGCTATTGTTGCGGGGCTGCGGGATTTTGTGGTGGAAAGTCTGCCGATTGTCACACGGTAAGCAGTTTTGTCACCACCGGTTGCAAAAAGAAAACAGG
>SMXE01000116.1 GCA_004357015.1 Caldithrix sp. | reverse complement strand
TGGCGATGAGCGATGACAGCGCCGCAGAGGCCAGGGCGAGAAAAAAGACAATCATGAAAAACGAACCCAGCGGCATCTGCTCAAACAGCTTTGGAATCCAGATAAAGGTGAGTCCGGTGTTGCCGGAAGCCATCGCCCTCATTGCTTCATCATAGGGTAAAATTGCGAATATAGTTGGCAAGATCACCATCGCCGCCAGCAACGAGGCCGTGTTGTTGCCCAGCCCGGCGATAAACGAATTCAGAACCACACCCTCTTCCTTCTTCATGTAAACAGCGTAGGTCAGGATGAGACCCCAGCCAGCGCCGGTGGACCAGGCAGATTGTGAGAGCGCCTCCAGCCATGTCCTGTAGTTCAGCAACGCCGCCAGATTCGGCTCGAAAAGATAATTCAGCCCGCTCATTGCACCGGGCAAAGTCAATGCGCGCACCGCCGCTAACAGCAACAAGGAAAACAGCAGCGGAATGAGTATCTTATTCGCCCGCTCGATGCCCGCCACCACGCCCTTGTAAATCACGAAGAAACCCAGCGTCATAGCCAGCAAGTGGAATCCGACCGGTTGATAGCTGGTCGTGAAACTTTCCCAGAACGCCTGTGACTCGAAAAGTCCGGTATTGCCGGACAACGCCGCCACAAGGTACTTCAAGCACCACCCCATTACGACTGAATAGTAGAACATGATGGCCATCGTACAAAAACCGACGAACGCACCCATCCAGGTGAATTTCTTGCCCAGAAACTTTCCAAACGCGCCCACAGTACCGTAGCGGGTTTCTCTACCGATGGTGAATTCAATAATAAGGAGGGGAATCGACCAGAGAAAAAGAAAAATGACCCAAGGGATGAGAAAGGAGCCGCCGCCGTTCTGTGCGACGATGCGGGGAAACCGCCAGATGTTTCCGGTACCGACCGCCATGCCCAGCGCAGCGAGAATGAGGCCCCAGCGCGACGAAAAGAATTCGGCTTGCTTCATATTCCTCCCGCATTTTTTTGAGAACTTAGCCTGTGGAACTCCAAATCAGTCAACAAATGACAACAAACGTCCCTAAACCTCGACAGGGTCTGCCTGCACGGTTCAAAAAAGTCGGAACAATATACTCCATTTGGCATAGTATTGCAAGTGAAAAGTCGGACATTGCCCAGCCGAAATGCAACAAAAAAAGGCTTCGACACCAGGTCGAAGCCTTCTAGAATATACGATTGCGTATGGAGCTATTTGCCAAGCATATAAGTCACTCCGGCGCTGATCTTAAACACGCTCAGATCGCTGGCCAGGAATTTCGCTTCGGCGGTAAAGTTCAGGTTTTCCTGAATTGGCAGGTCAATACCACCGAGAAGATCCAAACCAATATCCGTCGTGGACGCATTACCGCTGCCAAACGGCCCCAGGTCGATATCGGCGGAATTGAATGCCAAAACCAGCCCGCCGCCGGCAAAAAATGCGATGTTGCCGGAGGTAGGGAAATAGTACCTTGCGTCCGCATTAATAGCGAGTTGAGAAAAATCGAGGACACTTACAGACTTGCTCCAATATTCGATGCTCGGAAAGATCCTGAGATTCTCGACAAACACTTCTCCGAGATCGGCGTGTACGCCAAAACCGATGGTGCCATCGAGGTTCTCAGGGTTAACGTAGCTGAGCCGGCCGCCGATACCGTAAAAGCCGAGCCCTTCCTGCGCACTGGAGGTTTCTGCCCCCAGACTGCATAGAAGAGCAACAGTAAAAACTCCTATCAGAATTCGCTTCATTATTTCTCCTTCTTGTTTGGGTTAATAGGGCTAGTTGGTTGCGACTTTACCTTGCCTTTTGGGCAAGATTTAAACATTTTAAGTGTTTCCCAGCATTGTCTTTTGAAAAAAAACATCAACTCCGCTCACGAATAAAAACGCTACTGATGCTTCACGATTCTACCATTAATAAACTGCAGATAGTTCACCTCCCTGTTGACGCGGTTGTTGCCCAAAAATGAAATCTTGCCTTTTTTGCCCTGATAACCGTCGAGTTGACTAAGTCGGTTGCTAATTTCCTGGCCGGTGCGTGAGCCGGCCGCGACCGCATCGCTGATGATGCGATAGGCGTCATAGCCGAACACTTCCCATCGTTCGGGCGTCTTCTTCATTTGGAGTCGGAAATCCGTGCGAAACCTGCGGAACTCACCATTCTCTTCATCTGGGAAAAAATCGCTGACAAAAATTGCACCGTCGATGTAGCGCTCGATCTGTCCGCCCTTCAGGATTTCCAGGTTGTCGAGGTATTCGCCACCCAGAATCTGTGTGCGGATGTTGTGTAGCGCAAGTTGCGGCGCCACATACTTGATGTCTTCCGCGTAAACAGGAATGAAAAACCCTTCAATGGAAAGAACCGGAATGTCTTTTTCCTTGAGTTTCTCCCCTTTTTGTTGCGCTGCCCTAATCAACGCTTCAACGTCGGTCGAATCATGATGAAACGCCGCCTCACGTATATTCTTGAACTGGCGGCTCAAATCTTCCGGCGTATCATAGTACCAGCTCTGAGCGATGATGCGTCCGCCCAGTTCATCCACTGTCGCAGTAAAGCTGGCGACCATCTGCTGGCCATAATCATCCGCAGGCGCGAGGGTTGCAAAGGTCTGCATTCCCAGTTCGTTCATAGCATACTGCGCCAGCGCCCGGCCTTTACGTTCGAGGTCGCTGTTCAATTGGAAGACAGTTTCCCCAACTGAAGCCACGCCGTTTTCGGTTGCGGCCGGTCCCACGACCGGAACCGCTTTATCTGCTGCAAGGGCGCCGATGCCGGCTGTGATTTCGCTTTCCAGATCCCCGATGATTGCACGCACATTTTCGCGGTTGATGAGATTCTTGACGTTATGAATGGCCTTTATCATATTGCTTTCGGAATCGCGGACAACCAGCTCGATGGGATGGGGCGAGTTGCGGGCATCCTGACTGTGGGCAAACTTGATCCCGCGCAGCACCCCTAGCCCTTCCTCGCCGAAGTACCCTGAAAGTGGCAGCACCACGCCAATTTTTACAGGACGACTGCCCGCACCGCGCGCTTCTTTGATGAGCTGATCAATCTGAGCCGCAAACTGATTGTTCTTGTAGCGCCTTCTGTATCTGTCCAATACTTTCAACGCATCTTCTGAAGACCTCAGCATCAACTCCTTACGGGCATAAGCAACAGTGGTCAGTCCGCCGGCAATCTCGCCGGTAGGTGCCTGAGACAGCTCCCTCAGATCAGAGAAGGAAAGCTCGCTACGCAGCAGATAAGTGGCCAGACTCATGCTCTTGGCGACAAGCCTTTTGTCCGTGCTGCGGTCCACAACCCACAGCAGGTCTTGCACAGCCCGTTTGTTCTGCTCAAGCCGGTAAAGCGTGGCGGCGCGCGCATAGTGCGCATCATCCACATACTTGCTCTGCGGAAACGTGTGGATAACCTTGTCGAAATAAGGAATGGCGTCGGAATAGTGGCCGAGATGGTACAAGCTTTTGCCGGTGAGCAACAGGGTTGCCGTCATCCGGTGGTGCACGACCTGAGAATTAGACAGGGATTCAAGTCCGGCAAACGCCGCACGGTAGTCACGGGCAACATACTTACTGAGCACGCTCTTGAACTCGTCCTCGACTTGCTGCACATACTTGACGGATCTTGAGCCTTGTGCGTGTGCCGGCCCAAGATTGAGGCACAGTACGCCAGCGATGAGAAAATGCAGCCAAAACACAGAGTACTTGATTCGCATTGAGTTCCCTATTCTACTGTAACGCTCTTGGCCAGATTGCGCGGCTGATCCACATCACAGCCTCTCAGGATTGCGATGTAGTAAGCCAGAAGCTGCAGCGGGATGATCGTCAGAATCGGCGTCAGAAATTCCAAAGTAGCCGGCACGTAGATGACGTGATCCGCCCGCGCCGCAATCTTGTCGTCGCCCTCGGTGGCGATGGCAATAATCCGGCCATGACGCGCCTTGACCTCTTCTATATTGCTGGTTATTTTTTGATAAGTTGAATCTTTTGTCGCGATAAAGACCACCGGCATGTTTGCATCTATCAAGGCGATGGGCCCATGTTTCATCTCAGCAGCCGGGTAGCCTTCAGCGTGAATATATGAAATTTCCTTTAATTTCAAAGCGCCTTCCAGCGCTACCGGAAAATTATAACCGCGACCCAAGTAAAGGAAATTATGACACTCGTGGTACTCTTTTGCAATTTCCTTGATGACCTCGTGGTTATCCAGAATCTTCTGCACTTTGGCCGGCAAAGCCTGCATCTCGCTGACGATTTCACAGCCCTTGGACGCACCAATGTTGCGCATCCGGGCCAGCAGCAAACTGATGAGGCTGATAACGGTGACCTGCGAGGTAAACGCTTTTGTTGAAGCTACACCAACCTCGGGGCCGGCGTGTAAATAAACACCGGCATCGCTTTCGCGGGCGATGGTCGAACCCACCACGTTACAGATGGCCAGCACTTTGGAGCCCTTGCGTTTGGCCTCGTGCAGGGCAGCCAGCGTGTCTGCGGTCTCGCCAGACTGGCTGATCACAAAACTCACCGAACCCCTTTCGATCACCGGATCGCGGTAGCGAAACTCCGAGGCGTACTCGACTTCAACCGGCGTCCGCACCATCTCCTCGATCATGTATTCACCGATGAGCGCGGCGTGCCAGCTCGTGCCACACGCCGTGAACAAAATCTTCGGAGCGTAGAGAAGCGAGTCGATTTCATGCTGAATGCCGCCTAAATGAGCCGTGCCTTCTTCGGCCAGCAATCGTCCGCGCATCGCATCCTGGATGGTCTGCGGCTGTTCCATGATTTCTTTGAGCATGAAATGATCGTAGCCACTCTTTTCTATGGTACCGAGTTCGAACGAGATCTTCTCAATCTTCTTATCGATTTCCATGTTGTCGATGGTCTTAATGACCACCTTGTCGCGGTGTATGACAGCCACTTCGTTGTCGTCGAGATAGGTGACGTTTTTTGTGTGACTGATGATGGCGGCGACGTCCGAAGCCACCACAAATTCACCTTCCCCCATTCCAACCACCAAAGGGCTACCGCGCCGGGCCGCGACCATCGTGTCCGGATCGTCTTTCGAAATCACGATGATGCCGAATGTGCCTTCCACCTGGCTCAGTGCGGACCGCACCGCTTCCTCAAGGGAGGTGCCGTTCTGATAGAACTCCGAAATCAAATTAACGAGCGCTTCCGTATCGGTTTCCGTGTGAAACTTGTATCCGTTCGCTTCTAACCGTGTTTTGATCGCCTGATAATTCTCTATGATTCCGTTATGAATCATCGCCAGCCTTTGATGGTAATCTGTGTGGGGGTGAGCATTTTCCCGGTTTGGAGAACCGTGTGTGGCCCAACGCGTATGGGCAATCCCAACCGTGCCTGATAGGGAGTTCTTCTCCAACGCCTGCTCCAGCTTTTGGATCTTGCCCGGCTCTTTCTCAACAGCAATGCTTCCGTTGCTGAGGATCGCTATACCAGAAGAGTCATACCCGCGATATTCGAGTTTCTTGAGGCCTTCCAGAAGTATTGGTGTTGCATCCCTGTTACCGATATAACCGACAATTCCGCACATTGCATCTCTCCTTAGATGGTATCTAGGTGAAAAGATTGAGAGCGTCAAAAGGCACTTGATTTACAGTTGTATTGTGCACCAGATCCTTCCCAGGACCGGCATGCCTATGCAGATGGAATTTAAGAGTTTAAGACAAGGCGTCAAACGAAAGGACGAAAATAAAAACAATCAGCCCTAAACGCAAGTGAAATTAATGCATCATCATTCCCACTCAATGGTACTCGGTGGTTTGGAGCTCACGTCGTACACGACTCGATTGACTCCGCGCACTTCATTGATAATTCTGTTCGAAATCAACGCCAAAACATCGTATGGAATCCGCGCCCAGTCTGCGGTCATGCCGTCACGGCTGGTGACGGCGCGCAAGCCGATGACGTTTTCATAGGTGCGTTGATCGCCCATCACGCCCACCGTCTTGACCGGCAGCAGCACCGCAAACGCCTGCCAGATCTCGTCGTACAGGTTGTGCCGTCTTAATTCTTCTATGTAGATAGCATCAACTTTGCGTAAAAGGTCAAGTCTTTCTACAGTAATTTCACCGAGAATGCGGATTGCCAATCCGGGACCGGGAAACGGATGGCGCCCGAGGATAGCATCGGAAAGGCCGAGCTCGCGGCCAACATTGCGCACCTCATCTTTGAACAGCTCGCGCAACGGCTCGATAAGCTTAAGGTGCATTTTTTCCGGCAAACCGCCAACGTTGTGGTGTGTTTTGATCTTCACCGACGGCCCGTGCGCCGAAACGCTCTCTATCACGTCAGGATAAAGCGTACCCTGAACCAGATAAGCGACATCGGAGATTCTGTGAGCCTCCGCCTCAAACACTTCGATAAATGTGTTGCCGATAATTTTGCGTTTCTCCTCCGGATTGCTAACGCCTGACAGGCGAGCAAGGAATTTTTCACTGACATGCACGATGGCCAAATTCGACTCAAAATACGCGTTGAAAGTCTCCTCTACCTGCTGCACCTCGTTTTCGCGCATCAGACCGTTATCCACGAAGATGCAGGTCAACTGCGCCCCAATAGCATTATACACCAACGCCGCAGCCACGGCGGAATCTACACCGCCGCTGAGCGCACAAATGACCTTGTCCGACCCAACCCGTTCGCGGATGTCAGCCACCGTGTTTTTGATGAACGAACCCGGAGTCCACTCACCTTTGCACGCACAAATCTCATAAAGAAAGTTGCGCAGGATGGTCCTTCCTTCAACGGTGTGTGATACTTCCGGGTGAAATTGCACGCAGAAGAAATTCATCTCCCGGTTGGCCATGGCAGCGTACGGTGAGTTCTCGGTGTGGCCGATAACTTCAAATCCTGCCGGCGCGTGCATCACCG
>SMXE01000115.1 GCA_004357015.1 Caldithrix sp. | reverse complement strand
TGTAGGCTAATACTGGGCTAGTCGGATGAAAACCTTTTTCTTTTAAGATAGATTCATCCATAAATAGCCCATAGAAAAAAATCGATTTCATTCCTGTTCCTTATGCATAACGCTGGAGTTCATCTGCATTTTGGAGCGAAGCGGAAAAATGTCAGGTGCAACGATTTGTTATACATTTCTTTCTTTGTTCAACGGTTTGGCTAAACTGGGTTTTAAGCCAGTTTAGGTTTTGTTATGTTTAGCAAGCTCTCTTTTTTTAGCTTCAGACACTTCTCCTGTTTCTGCATAAATTTTCCAATCTTTCAAAAAACCCTTTAGCAGTTTTCTGAAATTAATCTTAATGAGAATACCAAAAAGTATACCCCTTAAACCTGTTAAATCAGCAGTCATATTGGTCGATGCTCGGCAAGAATTATCGCTGATTTCTTCAATTTTTAAGGCGTTCTGAAGGCCTACTATAAAGCTCGGTATCTTATCGCTCTTTGCAGAGTAAGTGATCTCTTTTTGCACTTGGTCGTAATGTACTATTAGCTCTTCTATCTTTCCCGACTTTCCAAGATCGCAAAATCGACCACCTGCAGGTGCTCCTTCAAAAGTTACAGGAGCAGACTCATGGCTCCAAGATTTAATTACACCTGTTCCCCAATCTTCGATGTTAACAAAGTTTGGTCCGACAAGTTCCCATGCTTTTTCAGCACTTGTATTAATTTCAATTAAT
This sequence comes from Caldithrix sp., assembly GCA_004357015.1. Classification (GTDB taxonomy): domain Bacteria; phylum Zhuqueibacterota; class Zhuqueibacteria; order Oceanimicrobiales; family Oceanimicrobiaceae; genus CR04bin15. The sequence continues at coordinate 7,284 of SMXE01000115.1, read as the reverse complement.
TCTTTTATATCTAATTTTCCCATTTCAATTACTCCTAATTTAGATAATTATTGACTATTATGGATAATAATCCATTCCATTTGTTTGTTTTATTTGTATTTAATTAAACACAACGTCTGTATAATCTCTATTGTGTTTATTCCTCCAAATTGGCGGTATAAACACAATTGTTTATATTTTTATTTTATCATTGTTTGATTCCTTTACTTAAAAAAACTCATCCACTGAATTTTTAATCTTATCTATGGCACTTTTAGAAACATGTGTATAACATAGAAGTAAGCGGATCGGGATAGTATGATAATTTGGGATACTATCCCACAGATTTCCGGCATTTATCCCTTGCTTTCCATGTTTTGGATTAATATTTAAATCGTCAAAGACATTGGTAAAAGAATAGCAATAATTAATATGGAAAACCAGGAAAGATTTCGCCCAAATCCGGAATCAAGACTCATGGAGCCAGTTAGGGGAGTTCTCCGCTGCCACCAAATAGCCACAAAATCATAAAAAATTTACCATCATCTGCAGCCGGCTGCCGGGGCGTAGCGTTGCTTTTGGCAACGGTTCGATAATCCGGTCTTCCGCCACTGTCAGCCGGTAACGCTGCAACACCATCGCAACCACCAACTTCATAACGGTCAGAGCAAATTGATCTCCGATACAGGAGCGCGGACCGCCGCCAAACGGGAAATAGGTATAGGGCGTTTGTTGAGCTTTCTTATCGGGTAGGAAACGTTCGGGCTGGAAGGCTTCCGGCCCTGACCAGTATGTGGGATGCCGGTGCATGATAAACGGACTCATAAAAATCATCGCTGATTTGGGAATTGCGTAACTACCGATTTCAAAGCCAGCGATTGCCTGGCGGGCAAACAGCCAGGTGGAGGGATAGAGCCGCAGCACTTCGTCGATGACCATGCCGGTGAACACCAGCTTCGGCACATCTTCAAAGGTGGGCGTCCTGCCGGATAAAACGGTGCGAATCTCATCCGTGACTTTTCCAGCGACTTCCGGATGTTTCGCCAGCAGATACCAGGTCCAGGTGAGGGCCGTGGCGGTGGTTTCGTGACCGGCGATGAGCAGCGTCATGACCTCGTCCCGCAACTGCCGGTCGCTCATGTTGTCATGGGTCTCGTCGTCGCGCGCCTTCAGCAGCAGAGCAAGCAAATCGTCCGATGCGCCGCCGCCGTTTGAACGGCGTTTCGCCAGGATATCGTAAACCAGCCTATCCAGCCGTTTGCGTGCCCGCCAGAACCGGACATTTGTGGGCGTGGGCAGATAGGCCATCGGCTTGAACGGCGCTTTCATGAGCTGCTGCAAATATGCCAGGCATGCCTCGAAATCCTTGCCCACCTCCGCCATTTTCGTTTCCAGATCCAGGTTAAACATCGTCTTGACCAGATTGTAACGCGTGAGCCGGAACATCTCCTCTTCCATGTCGAATGCCGCACTCCGGGCTGCAAATGTATCCCACCCCTGCAGGGTCCGGGCAATGTTTTTAACCATTAGCGAAACAAGCCCTTCTAACTGGCGCCGATGAAAGGCAGGCTGCAGCAACCGGCGCTGACGCCGCCAGAGTGCTCCCTCGCTGGTTATTAAGCCGTCACCGAGCACCGGTTTGACCAGATCGTACCCTTTGCGAAAGTTCGCGTGGTTGTCATGCAAAACGTACTTGATGTACGCCGGGTGATTGAGCAGATAGAACTTCTTCGGCCCGAAATCGAGCCGGACCACATCGCCGTACTCACGCGCGACTTTAACAAAATATTGCAATGGATTCTTGCGAAGATGCGGCAGGATTCCTACAAGCGGATAGCCGCGCGGTCCGGGAATGTCACGCGATTTACCGATGGCGCTGGTGGAGACGCCAGTTTCAGTGACATCTATCTTTGAGCCCGCTACCGACATAAAGCCGCCTCTCTGTTTTTCTTACACTTTGCATGACTGACTCTTTTTCTCAAGACACTACTCTGCTCTTAAAGCAGGCAGCAGCGGGATGCGCAGCGCACTGGACACAGCCACAACGCTGGCCAGCATGCCAACCAGAAAAACCGCCGTTAGCGTTGACAGTAGCGAAACCCACGGTACCCCGCCAGCATCTGCGAACACGTGCGGCGCAACCGCGATGAGCGCTGAAACAGAGCCGATCAAAATCCCGAAGGCGAGCAAAAAGCCGTTTTCCGCCACCACCATCAGCGCCAGCGTTGCACGTCGGAAACCAAACGCGCGCAGAGTCGCCAGCTCGCCACGGCGTTCGATGACGTTGCGGATCAAAATCATGCCAAGTCCGAGGGTGCCAAGCAGCAGCCCCAGGCCGCCCAACGTTTGGAAGGTGGAAAGGTAGGTGTTTTCAACCGCCTGAAAATTGGCCAGCCGTTCGGCGGTGGTAGCAGTATCGAAGCCGTAATCCGAAAGTGTCTTTTCAAGCAGTCCCGACAGTGCTTCAATCTGGTCCGGTGGCGTTGCTATCAGGTAAAAGGAATAGCCTGTGCGGGCGGGAAAATGCTTGAGGAAGTTTTCCTCCGAGATGAGAAGTTCGCTCTGAAAGATACTCTTTTTCAATAAACCCACAAACCGCAGCTTGATCTGGCGGCCGAACGCGTCGGTCATGAGCAGGTCTTTGCCTAACCCTGAATGCAAAATCCAGAGAACGGAATTGTAGTCCCCAAACGCCGGGATTACATCCGGCCCCAGATCCTGATTGAGCAGGCGCCACGGATTGGCATCGCCGTTTGTTTCCGGCTGTAAAAGCTGCTGAAACCGAAAGCCGCCGCGCTCGCGCTGGGCTTTTGGCACGCCAAGGATTCTCGGCTTTTCCACTGAGTAAAGATTGAGGCAACTGGCGTCGTCCCCGGGCAAAAGACGAAAGGGCATGATTTGCGCGTCCTTGAGCTTATCCGAATCCGAGTCGGAAAAGCCCAGTGCAAACCGGCCCGCCTCCGAGCTCAGATCGTGATGCAACGGAATGTCGGCCTGCGCCACCAGTGCAAAGCCGCCTGTGCCAGAATCTTTTCGCTGAAGCTCGCTGCCAAAATCCACCCGGTTCGCGCCCACCGCAACAATCACAAAACAGGCGGAAGCGACCAACGCCGCGCTGAGCATGCTGCGGCCCGGATTCCTGGGGCTGTTTCTGGCGCCCATCCTGAGGACACCGGCGCCCTTGCCAGGGGCCAGCGGCTTATGCGCGCCGTGCAACCAGACAGAGAACAACGCCAGACCGGCGGTGAGCAGAAGCGCGCCGACGCCGAAAAAAAGTTCAGCAGAGTCAGATACGCCGATCCTCAATGTGACCGCTACCAAAACCAACGCCAAAACCGTTGAAACAGAGGCCACAATTCTTGCCTTCCGGGTCGATTTCCTCGCCTGGACAAAAGTCGTTACCCCGGCCAGCAACGCTGGCGGCGACACTTTGCTCATCTTGCGAAATGCGAGCCAAATGGATAGCAAAATCACGAGCACTGAAATCAAGTACCCGGTGATCAGGCTTAACGGTTTTACGTGCAGGAAAAGGAAAGGCGAACCGACCGCAGCCACCCACCAGGTCCGAAGTCCGGCCATCATGAGCCAGGCGTAAAGCACTGCGCCGGCCAGTCCGACCAGGGCGCCAACTGCCGCGAGAAACCCGCCCTCTGCCAGTAACTGTCCCCCTACTTTTTTTTGTCGATATCCAACCGCCAGCAGCATGCCGATTTCTTTTGCGCGCTGCTCCACGCCGAGACGAAAGAGCAGGCCGACCAGCAGCGCTGCGGAGACGATCAGGAAAAGGCTGAAGCCGACAAACAAACCGGAAAAATCGGTAGCGCCGGCAGAGGACGCCAACCCTTGCGCTTTAACCGGCTGAAAAGCAAGGTCAAATTGTTCGGGACTTGCCGCGGCGAGCAGTTTTTCCTTGAACAGATTGCCAGTCTGGTGCAAACTCATCCCGGGCGCGGGCGCGATTCGAATGGAGGTGACGTTCCCGAAGCGGCTGCCCCACAGCCTCTGGCCGGTTTCGAGTGCAACAAACGCTTTGGGCGTGCCGCGGTAGGCGTCCCAGTACGCTTCATCCTTTGGGCGAATCAGACGCAAGTCCACCGCGAACGGCGGATCCCAATCGGCCATGTTGTCGGCGTCTGCGATGCCGGGGAAGTCCGGCGTCAGCGAGGGGTCAGCGGCCAGCCCTGCCATCGCCACGATGCCTCTCAGCACGAACTTTGCTTGTTGCGTGAACAACTCATCGCGCGCACCGACAGCAAAATAAGTCATCGTGATGGAATCGCCAACCGCGACGCCCAGGTCCGCAGCGGCCCACTGATTCAGCAAAATATCATCAGGGGCCAACGCCGACGCCGGCCTGCCGTTGAGCAGCCGGAGCGGTTTGAACGGCGCAGCCACAGGCGGGTTCAGAGCAGCGACGGTCGAATACGGCAGCAGCCTGCCGTGTGCTGCCATTTTGTTTGCCAGATAAGTGTAGCTGACGAGGGTCGGCGCACCGATCTCAACGGCAACGGATTCCGCAAGTCGGACAACTTGCTGCGACAGAATGGACGTCTTGCTTGCCAGAATCAGGGAGTTGGCGCCCGGCGTAAGCTTCAGCCCAAGATCTTCAAACTTAAGCACCTCGCGCAAACGCGCTTGCAGCAGGCCGGAGGCATCATTGCTTTCGGGATCGCTTTGTTGTGCCACTGCGAAGGCGTTCACGCGCTTGCCCTGGCCCAGCGCCTTCTGCAGGATCGGCAGCGCAACGTAAGCGTTCAGCGGCAGGGTTTGGTGCGGCCGCAGACTGAACCTGCCAACGCCTTTATTCGGGACGATTCCCGTGAGCGTCAATCGCACAGTCTCGACCACGTCTTCGGTGTCCTTGCTTCCGAGAATGGTTCCGCGCGCAACCTCGCCCGGCTTCTCGAAAGACACAAGAATCTGAGCGCCGATCTCCGCTTGCAGCTCATTTTGCAAGGATTGGTTAATTATGACAGAAGAGAAAATCTGGCCCGGTTCTTTTTTGAGGAGACTGGCGAACGCCTGAGCCTCTGCACCGTACAACGCGAGAAATGACTCAGCAACGCCCAGGATGTTGACGTGCGAAGCGCGCGTCCGGGTTTCGGCGTGCACGGTTGTGCCGTTCATTATGATGGCTGGCGCCGCTGCCGCGAACGTCTCTCGAAATTCGTTTGAGTCCTGAAACTCGAAAACGAGGTCTTCACGCAAATACTCGTTTGCAACCAACAGATAGTCGATGTTGCCCAGCCGGTCAAGGGTGAGTTGGCGCAAGCTGCCGCGCACCGAATCGCCGACCAGCAGCGCGCCCGTGAGGACCGCTGTGGCAACCGCTGCTCCCAGAATCACTGCAAGATTGATTCGCCAGAAGTGTATCAGACTTTGACGCACCGGCCCTCCTGCAATTGGAATTTTAGCTCAAAGCGTTTCGCCAGATCGAGATTGTGGGTCACAACGATCAAGATGGTCTGTTCTTCTTTGTGCAATTCAAAGAATAAGTCCGCCACCGAAGCTGCGGTTTGGCCATCGAGATTGCCGGTGGGCTCATCACACAACAAGATGCCCGGTTGGTTGATGAGCGCCCGGGCTATGGCCACGCGCTGGCGCTCGCCGCCGGACAGTTCAGCCGGCTTGTGATTTATTCTCTCCGACAGTCCGACTCTTTCCAGCAAAACGGCGGCACGGGTCCCGGCGTCATCCTTGCCATTCTTGAAGGCGAACGTCGGGATGAGCACGTTCTCGAGCACGGTGAACTGTGGCAACAAATGGTGGTCCTGAAACACAAATCCGATCTGTTGATTGCGAAACCTTGCCAGATCCGGCTCGGAAAAGGAACCCGGATCCCTGCCATCAATTTCAATCTTGCCGGAAGTGGGCGAATCCAGCGTCCCAATCAGGTGCAGCAGCGTACTCTTGCCGCAACCAGAGGGTCCCGTAATCGCAGCAGCCTGCCCGGACCTCATTTCGAAATCGACGCCCTTGAGGACCGGGACCGGGTTGGCGCCGCCGTATTCTTTGTAAAGGTCTTGAACTTTAAGAGAAGATGTTTTGGGCATGGTCACTCCGGGTAGAGAGTTGAGAGTTGAGAGAAAAAGTCAAGAGACTATTGTTCTTTTTCAATTTGAAGTTCTTGCACCATTTGTGTCAATTTTTGTCATCATGCTCCACAACATTGTGCAGATTGAATCATAGTGCTTTCGGAGTTCATTAATAGTCGGGCGTTCTTAGATTAGATAATCAAAGCGTAAAGCAAAGTCAAGCCAGATCTCCGTTTCGGCAGCTTCAGTATCAGAGTCACTTAACTTGCTAACAAAGTGAGCCGTGTAACGTCGTTTGCGCCATGCTTCGGCTATGTTACCGCAAACGGAACGAGAGGATCTTCGGATTTGATCCGTCAGAGAGTATTTCTCACTGCCAGGACAGCTTTTTGACAACTCGAAGATCTGCATCGCAGACTTGAACGCCCATTGATAAACATTCAAATCGGCATAATTCTGAACGAACTCCGCATCCCGAATCTTTAAGTCATTCCCGACAAATTCGTTGGCATAGGGTTTCTTTCGACCCATTTCAGATCACCCTTCCTCTACTTCTTCACGCCCCACGCTCTACTTCCCACTCCCCACGTCCTCAATCCTCCCTGCCAAAGCCTCCGGAATCGGAATCGCCCGAATCTTCTCCCCCGGGTTGCAAATGCAGCAGGCAGAGGACATCTGGCCGCGTGCAATGAGCTCTTCACCCCGTGTGAACTCGAAGTGGTACGTCATCGACTTCGTACCTTTGCGGGTTACCTTTACGTGAATGTCTACCTCTTCTTCAAATCGCAGAGGACTGACATACTCGCAGGTCGCGGATAGCCTCGGCCACCCGATCTTGTTGCCCTCAATTGTTGTCGTCACGCTGGTGCCGAGCGAACGCAGAAATTCGTGCTCGGCAGTTTCCATAAACACAAAAAAACGGGCAAAGTGCACAATGCCGGCCAAGTCCGTATCTGCGAATTCGATTCTGCGTTTTGTATGATACTCACTCGCCATAACTGGTTAGTTCCTATCTCCGAAATTACTGATTCGTTGCCGGTCCTCTCTGAGCAACTTTCGCAACCGGCGCTTTCTTGACCGGCTGTGGACCCGGCTTGTACAGCGTCACCAGGCAGCCGCCAACGGCTGCGAGCAAGATGCCGGCGACAAATTGCCAGCGCAGAGCGCCAAAGCCTCCTGCTGGCGGATGAACAGCAAAGGCCACCGCCGCATTGACGATGGGCGCGCCGGCAAACACAATGGCCATGACCACGCTGGGTGAGCCCTTCGC
>SMXE01000015.1 GCA_004357015.1 Caldithrix sp. | reverse complement strand
TCTTTTCCTTCGAATTCGATGAGGAACAGGAGAAGGTATTTGACCCACCGTTAGTACTGGACGCAAGCAATCCGACAACCAACATCGTCCTGGAAGTCGATATGTCCATCTGGTTCACGGATGCACAGGGCAACCTGCTGGATCCGCGCGTCTCGGAGAACAAGAGCACCATCGAGAACAACATCAAAAACTCCATCGATATCTTTGAAGACCATGACGACGACGGCGAACGTGACGACGATAACGAAAGCGCCGACTGATATTGCCGCGACGTTGTGCCGGGTGCATTCAAGCCGTCAGGCGTGGCTACGCGTCAGTTACTGTGGCAACATCTAATTCGAAATATTTTCGCAAAAATTCCGTTTGGGGCACCACCACAATTATGAAAATGGTGGTTTCAAAATGCGATTCCATCCTAGGTGGACTTGCTGAATATAATCAGTTGCGCTAAGAAATTAAGGGCTTTTTCTGCTTCGGATTATAAAAAAACAGACACAACAGTCGATCATTTGCGCAGATATTTTCTCACCCGGCCGGTTCCCAGCAAACCTAATAACCCCATTGTCAGCAACGCCAGGGTTCCCGGCTCCGGAACAACGGCGTATGGACGTGCGCCCGTGATCTCTAAGACCAGGTCGTTATAATCTTTATCGCCTAAATTCGATAGGTCTTCCCACGCAATGACATACTTGCCAGCCGAGGCGCCGGAAGTAATAAAATAGGTGACCATGTGGTCAAGGCCATCGGTATTGCTGGCAGGCGCCGTGCCCCAAACAGGTGCGCCGCTGGGTGTGAGCTCCCATTGAAAAGGGCTGTCCGGGCTGTGCAGAAAGCCTGAGCCGCTGGCTAAGAACCCATGCCCACTCACCTGAAATAAATTCTCACCGCTGGTGCCGGTGCTGTACCCGAAAGCAAAGCTGAAGCCGGCGAACCTTGCTTTGGCATCGATGCTGATGACGGCGCCGCTGCCAACCCAGAATTGGTCCCGAGCATCATCGACACGGGTTAGATTCTCCAGACCATAGAGTTGATCGAGAATGCCGCCGGGACCGTCGAGGTCAACCTCACTGCACGGCGCCGGGGAAATCAATGTCAACGCATGGGCGGAACTCATTGGTAAGACAAAACAGCAACAGGAAAGCAGGAATCGCACCATGTTTCTCATGAACACCTCAATTTGTACTATGACGACGGTAAATTACGTTCAAACAAAACCGACTGGCGAAGTCATCTGAAACATGATCCCATTTTGAAACGCAACCACTGCGGCGCGTCGTTTTCTTCCTTGATCTGGCACGCCGACCGGTCACGCTGTTCCGGTTTCTCTGCCGTAGCAAGGCCAAGACTACCCGGCCAAAAGCAGTGCGAAGCTTTTTTGTGCTCGGCCATCCCGGCCATGCGTCGGTGCGCAGTCATTGTAGGTTGGGTTCGCTTCTTGACCCCACCACAAATCTATGCCGCAAAAACGCAGCTCACATTGTCTCCTAAGAACATCGCTACTCTCCAAAGCTATTTCCCGAAATACCAAAGGACGCTTCACTACCCCAATCAGAGGTAGCGATGTGAAAACGTGCCTCGAATCAATCGCCAACGTTTCGGATAATCGTCGTCACCTTACAGATCCCGGCAAAAGTCACATGGCAGTCACGTTTTTTAAAGAAGGCATGGCTTTCTCGTTCCCACCGCTCTGCGTGGGAATGCAAGTTTGACGCTCTTGCGTCCTCCCTGCTTGCGCAAAGTTGTAAGGTATGTTTTTTCTTGTACGTCCTTCCAAACCTCCCGAAGAATACGCCGTGCCAATGTCTGGGCAAGGGTGAGTCGGAGGCAAACTTGTTTTTACCCTTGATCTGAGCCCATAAAATTCACTATCTTTGATCAGCTCAAAAATATTCAATCATTCCAAAGAGCAATTTACTATCTGCCACCTGTTGCGATGCTTAACTGTACTGCTGAGAAAATCTTGGAGAACGAGACCGAAAACGGCTATCGCCTATCATTCCTGCAAACTTTAAGCCCTTTGCGGGAATCCCTTGGCTAAAGCAGGAGATCCTGGCTCAAAAGTTCACCGGAATGACATGAGTGATCGAGTTTTCGTTCAGACATTACTTAGATTAGAATCCGTATCTCATCTGTGTGAAACCGAGGCCAAAAGAAAATTGAAACAGATATTTCCCCAACCCCAAGAGAAAACATGGAAAAGATAAAACCATACCGACCCGAAAATAAGATTCGAATTGTAACGGCAGCATCGCTGTTCGATGGTCACGATGCCGCTATCAACATCATGCGCAGGATCATTCAGGCCACCGGCGTCGAGGTCATTCACCTCGGCCACGACCGAAGCGTGGAAGAAGTGGTGGACTGCGCCATTCAGGAAGATGTCCAGGCCATCGCCATGACTTCTTATCAGGGTGGCCACATCGAGTACTTTAAGTATATGCACGATTTGCTGCACGAGCGCGGCGGCGGCCATGTCAAAATCTTTGGCGGCGGCGGCGGCGTGATCCTGCCCGAGGAGGTCAAGGAGTTGCACGACTACGGCATCGCGCGCATCTACTCGCCCGACGACGGCCGCAAGATGGGTTTGCAGGGCATGATCAACGACATGCTGTCGCAGTGCGACTTCCCCATCGGACAGAGCATGAATGGCGAGATCGATTTTGTCGAAACGAAAAACCCAAAGGCCATCGCGCGCTTGATTTCTGCTGCGGAAAACTTTCCCGAAGCCGCCAAGCCCGCACTCACGAGAATTCATAAGCTAGCGCAGAAAAAAACCATTCCGGTACTTGGCATCACCGGCACAGGCGGCGCCGGCAAATCGTCTCTCATCGATGAACTGGTGCGGCGTTTTCTCCTGGATTTTTCCGACAAAACCATCGCCATCGTTTCGGTAGATCCATCCAAGCGCAAGACCGGCGGCGCCCTGCTCGGTGACCGCATCCGGATGAATGCTATCTACAATAAACGCGTCTACATGCGCTCACTGGCGACGCGGCAGTCCAACCTCGCTCTGTCGGCTTTCGTTGCCGAAGCCCTGCTGGTGCTCAAAGCCGCAAACTACGATCTCATCATTCTGGAAACCTCAGGCATCGGCCAGGCGGACACAGAAATCGTGGAGCACTCGGACGTCAGCCTGTACGTGATGACGCCCGAATATGGTGCGGCGACGCAGTTGGAAAAGATCGACATGCTGGACTTCGCTGACTGCATCGCCATCAACAAATTCGACAAACGCGGCGCGCTCGATGCCCTGCGCGACGTCAAAAAACAGTATCAGCGAAATCACCAGCTTTGGGACACGGGCGAGGACAGGCTGCCGGTTTACGGCACAATCGCCTCACAATTCAACGACCCGGGCATGAACGCGCTCTACCGGGCGCTTATGCAAAAGATCGCCGAGAAGACCGGCTCGGACTTGAAATCGAATTTCCACGCCCGGCTGGAAATGACCGAAAAGGTGCACATCATCCCGCCAAGTCGGGTGCGCTACCTATCGGAAATATCAGAGAAAATCCGTACGTACAATCAGTGGACAGAATCGCAGAAGGAGATTGCACAAAAGCTCTTCGCTCTCAGGAAGTCCATCGATACAATGAAGCAAACGAATGGCGATGCGAAGACCGTACACGAACTCGAAGAAGCGTACACGAAAATCGATCTCGATCTGGACATGCGCAACAGAGCGTTCCTCGATTCATGGCAGGAGACGAAAGAAAGGTACCGCGCACCAGAGTACAAATTTATGGTGCGGGGAAAAGAGCTGGTTCTCGAAACGCACAGCGAGAGCCTCTCCCACACGAAAATTCCGAAAGTGGCTTTGCCGCGCTACGAAGCCTGGGGCGACCTCATCCTCTGGGCGCTGCAGGAAAATGTGCCCGGCGAATTCCCTTTCACCAGCGGTATTTTTCCGTTCAAACGCGAAGGCGAGGATCCGACGCGCATGTTCGCCGGCGAAGGCGGACCTGAACGCACCAATCAGCGCTTCCACTATGTCAGCCTCGGCATGCCGGCAAAGCGGCTCTCCACAGCTTTCGACTCCGTGACGCTGTACGGCAGCGATCCCCACCACCGTCCCGACATTTTTGGCAAGGTCGGCAACGCCGGCGTTTCCATCTGCTGCCTCGACGACGCCAAGAAACTTTACTCCGGCTTCAATCTGGCGGATCCGAGGACATCGGTTTCCATGACTATCAACGGGCCCGCGCCCATGCTGCTCGGCTTTTTCATGAACGCCGCCATCGACCAACAGTGCGAGCGCTACATTAAAGAGCACGGTCTCGAAAAGGAAGTAGAAAAAAAGATCGAAGAAATCTACCAAGCGAAGGGCGTTCCGCGACCCGCCTATCAAGGAGAGCTGCCAGAGGGCAACGACGGCCTTGGCTTGATGCTGTTGGGCGTCACGGGCGACGAAGTTCTGCCGCCGGAGACCTACCAGAAAATCAAAGCGAAAACGTTCTCCCAGGTGCGCGGTACGGTGCAGGCCGACATCCTGAAAGAAGACCAGGCGCAAAACACCTGCATTTTCTCCACTGAATTTGCCCTGCGACTCATGGGCGACGTGCAGGAGTATTTCATCGAGCACAATGTGCGCAACTTCTACTCGGTGTCGATTTCGGGTTATCATATCGCAGAAGCGGGCGCCAATCCCATCACGCAGTTGGCGCTGACGCTGAGCAACGGTTTCACCTACGTTGAGTACTACCTCAGCCGCGGCATGGACATTAACATGTTCGGGCCGAACCTGTCCTTTTTCTTCTCCAACGGCGAAGATGCCGAGTACGCCGTCATCGGCAGGGTGGCGCGCCGCATCTGGGCCAAAGCCATGAAACACAAATACGGCGCCGACGAGCGCGCACAAAAGCTCAAGTACCACATTCAAACCTCAGGCCGTTCCCTGCACGCACAGGAAATCGATTTCAACGACATTCGCACCACGCTGCAGGCGCTGTACGCAATTTATGACAACTGCAACTCGCTGCACACCAACGCCTACGACGAAGCGATCACCACGCCGACGGAAGAGTCGGTGCGGCGTGCCATGGCAATTCAGCTCATCATCAACAAAGAGCTGGGGCTGGCCAAAAACGAAAACCCGCTGCAAGGGGCATTCATTATCGAGGAACTGACTGACCTGGTGGAAGAGGCAGTGATGATAGAATTCGACCGGCTCACGGAACGCGGCGGCGTCCTCGGGGCTATGGAGACCATGTACCAGCGCAGCAAAATTCAGGAGGAAAGCCTGTACTACGAAACCCTGAAGCACACCGGCGAATTGCCGATCATCGGCGTAAATACGTTTCTGGATCCCGAAGGCTCACCCACGATTCGGCCGCGGGAGGTGATTCGTTCCACCACGGAAGAAAAAGAATACCAAATCTCCATGCTGCAAGACCTGCACAAAGGCAACCGCGAGCGGGCGGGCCAGGAGTTGAAGCGCGTGCAGGAAGCGGCGGTCGAAAACCGCAACGTTTTTGAGCGCCTCATAGAAGCATGCAAGGTCTGCTCCCTCGGAGAAATCACAAAAGCGCTGTTCGAGGTAGGTGGGCAGTACCGGCGAAATATGTAGGCTGAATCATATTTCTCGAGCCACGGATTAAACCCGGCGCAGCCGCGAATCTCAAATCCCAAACAGAAAATGAAAAAGCGTAGAGCATAGAGGGACGAGCGTTGTCACAGACTAATAAGTCCAATTATCCACGTTCATCCGTAAAAATCCTTGGCAATATTGCGGCTTCGCCTGCGACAGGAATTAGTCCAGCTACTTGTCCGCAGACTGCTGCAAGAAGCTCTTCTGCAGAAAAGCTGTCACCGCAGCCCAGTATTCTTTGCTGTCTGAAAACTTCTCCCACAGCGCCCGCGAGCCGTGGTTGCCGTCGCTCTCCGGCGAAAAGGACTGCTTGTTTTTGGACGGAATCGCGGCGAAGATTCCACTCCAACGTCCCTTTTCGTCCTTCGCGGAGGTAATGAATACCGGGCAGGTAATCTTTTTAGCTGCATCAGTCACGTAAGTTGTCCCGGCCCCGAAGCGGTCGAAATACTCGCCAGGCGAAAAAGAAAGCACACCGTCTATCTCATCTGTGTGGTCACCGGCAAGCTTGAGCACCAGTGCAGCCGAATACGAACTGCCCCAAACAACGAGTTTACTTTTCGCGTACTGCTCGCGTGCAAACTTTACCGCCGCCTCCATATCCTGATAGGCATCCAGATACGTGGTCTTTTTGCCGGCGCTGCGCGCCCGTTTGTGCGTTTCGTTGGTCACATCGTTTACGGCATCGCCGGAGCGCTGATCCACTGCCATGCAGTTGAAGCCCATCGCGTTCAACTTGGGGATGATCTCATTATACTCGCCGCGACTCCATCCGGCCTGATGAAACAGGACAATAAACGGCGCGGTTAACTCATGCGTGATGACCACATCGGCGGTGATTTCCAGACTGTCCGAAGATGGAAATGTAATGGTCTTTCTCTCGCCGGACTCTTCCGGCTGCTGCAAAACAGTGGTTCCCGGATAAAGCCAGCCAGCCGTCACCAGTATCACAGCCATCCATACAACAAACGAAACTTTCTTTTTCATGACTCCACTCCTGAATTGGTTTGTTTTAGGGTTACCGGGAAGAATCACTTCGCAAGCATGCGGCCAAGAGGCCTGCCGCCAAGAATGTGCATGTGAAAATGGGATACTTCCTGCCCGCCATCTTTGTTGCAATTGATGATTAAGCGATAGCCGCTTTCGGAGATCCCTTCATCTTTGGCGATTTTTGCGGCAACTGTAAATAGGCGCCCCAGCACTGCTTCATCCTCTTGCGTGACGTCGTTGACAGTTGGAATCACTTTGTTCGGAATGATCAAAATGTGCGTCGGCGCCTGCGCACTGATATCCCGAAACGCAGTCACGATTCCATCCTCATAAACGATATCCGCCGGGATTTCTTTACGAATGATCTTACTAAATAGGGTTTCCTCGGCCATTTTTAACCTCCTATTGCCTTAAGCCGCATCATTACGATGACTTGAATTTTGGACGGGATTTGCAAGATGAACAGGACTTGTCAAATATGAATTATCCACCAGATCAATAGGTACCTTATTTATGAGATTGTGTCCTTAGTCCCAGAACGCCCAGGCGATTTCAAACCGCAGGGTTCTTGGCGGCATGGAAAACCCCGGGACAAGTTCATACTCGAGATCAAATATATTTTCATACGAAAATTTCACCGTCGGGCCGGCAAAAACGAGCGTGAACATGGCATCGAAGACGGCGTCGGATGAACGGGTCACGTATCGCGGAAAAACCGTGCCCGCATCATAAGACAAGCCGGCCCGCTCACCAAAGATCCGGCCGTTGACACGCAGCCTGATGTGCACAGTATTTTCAAAGAGCGGGCGACCGAATTCGACGTAAGGATAGAGCACGTATTCCGGCACCTGCAACTGCTTCTCATCTTCGCTCTCGCTGACCCGCAAAATGGAGCCGCTCAGTCCCAATTCTCCACCGGCGCCAAATGCCTGAGCAAACTCGAGCTCCACGCCCATCACCGTTCGGTGGTCCAGGTTCCAGACATTCGGCGACGAAGTATCGGCAGCCGTAAAAATAACTCCAATCCAATCGTTGACATTTCTGACAAAAGCCGCAGACTGAAGTTTGGATTTTTTATGTCCTGTTTGGAAGCCGATTTCACCGGCGACGCGCGTTTCAAAATCAAGATCTGCATTGCCGCGAAAGAATTCCGACCGCCACAGCCGCTCTGAGAAACTAGGATAGCGGCGACTGCTGCTCACATCCAGCCAGAACTGACTGCCGTTCGCGAGTGCGAAATCCAGCCTGGCCGCCGGCGTAAACTGCAGGTCGTAGCCCTCGTATTTTTCAAGCGTGGCGCGCAAGCCCAACGTAACAACCGGGGTCACTTCATATTTTTCGGCGGCGAAAATGTAGCCGAAATTGTCTGCGCGTTCTTCCAGGTTGTCACTCTCCAGATCGTGAACACGCAAGCCGCCCCCCAGCGTGACCACATGCTTGCCGATAGAAAAGTCGCCCTGAACCGTCCCTCCCATTGTAACGGCTTCATTGTCAAACAGCGTCGTATCATTGATGGACTCGATCCGGTTGCGTGAGAAAAAGGCGCTAAGCAAAAACTCGCGTCCCCTTTTGCTGAGGCTGCCCACTCGCACGGAAACCTGACTATCAAAACGCGTGCTCTTTCTCCGCGGCTTGTCCAGATTTGGCGCTAAATCAGGCAAGAGCGGCGCCGGAACATCCACTTTGTTACGATTGAACATAACCACTGCGCCGATCCCGAGGCCGGGATGCGGCCCGAACTGAAATGTCCCGAAGAAACGAGAGTTCACAAGATTTCTGCGCTCACCGAGAAAGCCATCGAACTCCTGCCGGTTGCCTGTAAACGTCAGGTGGGACGCTCTTGAAACGGGCAAGCCAAACGAAATCCCGATATCGCTGTAGCCCCAGTCACCGGTGCGAAAGTGAACGCGGGAATAAGGTCGTTGTTCGGCAAGTTTCATCGTCCGGACCTGCACGATCCCGCCATAGGCCGGGTGAATCTGCACTGCATCCCCTGAAAACGAAACCTCCTCAACCAGCGCAACCGGCAGAATAGATGCGTCTGGAAATCCGAAGATGGGCTCGTACAGTGTCAGCCCGTGGAGAGAGACGGCTGTCTGTTGCGGTGTGCCGCCCCGGACAACGAGCGATGAAGCTTGCCCCACACTACCCAAATCCAGTGGGAAAATAGTGGGCAGTATTGCAGCAAAATCCACAATGTCTTCGGTGAAAATGTGAGCAGCCTGATCACTCGTAACGGACCAGGCACGACTTCGACGCGGGTCAGCGCCCTCGTCCTCCACATTGGCAACGGTATCCACCCGAGCACTGTTTTCTGAGAGGCTGTCGATATCTGCTTCGACCTCTTGCGCCGTGACAGTCTGCGCAGGGAACACATACAGACAGAAGGCCAATGCAATAATCGTCAAGGAATGGTTCGAGCCAGTCAAATGTTTGGGGCGCCGAGTTGTCGCAGGTAAGGGTTCCTTTTGAGCGCGTCGGTCACAAAAGGCAGCACAAGTGCAAAGATGAGGATGTTGCCAACGCTCAGAATCGAATATGAAACGATACCAAATACGAATGACACTTTCAATTGTTCTATAGAAAAGCCGGAAGTAAATATTCCACTCAAGAGCGCCAGAATAATGTAGACCCACGTCAAGACCAATCCGGCGAGTCCGAAAGCGAAGAGTCGATACGGGCGTCCCCGCTCAGCAAGATTCATCTTGCCAAAGCGTCCGCCGACGTAACCAACGAACCCGCGGCTCGCCATTTGAACCAAGAGCAGCGGGAGCGGCGATATACCAAATGGGTTCAAAATCGCGAACAGCGCGCTTGCAATCACACCGACGAGCGTCCCGACTTTTTCCCCAAACAGATAGCCGGAAACAAAAATGATGGTAGTAAATATTTCGATGTTGTGGAGAGGAAGGAGAAGGTAGGCGCCGGCAAAGGCGAGCGCCGAAAACACGCCGACAATCGCGATATCGTTGAGGGTGACTTTCATCGCGAATGGTTGATGCTGACGAAGTGATTCAAGGGTCCTATGCCCCGCCCTAATGGCAGGCTTTCTCTGATGGCTGCCGTCACAAAACGCTTTGCAACCGCAACCGCGTCCGCCATGTCCTGACCAAGCGCCAGATTGGCGGCGATGGCAGCCGAATAGGTACAGCCCGTGCCGTGAGTGTTTCCGGATTCGATTCTCTCTGCAAAAAGCTCCGTGAAATTCTCGCCATCGAAGAAGATGTCTGTGGCATCCTCGGCCCGGTGGCCGCCTTTGACCAGCACGTTTCTGGCGCCATTTTCGTGAATCACACGGGCGGCCCGGCGCATATCGTCTTTGCTGCGAATTTCAAAGCCGGCCAGGATTTCTGCTTCCGGAAGGTTAGGCGTGACGATTTCAGCGAGCGGAATGATTTCATCACAAAGAGCCTGCTGCGCGTCATCGGCCAGAAGCGAGTCGCCGCCCTTGGCCCGCATAACCGGATCGACCACAAGATGTGGAATCTCCAGCGCTCTCATTCTTGCCGCCAGAGCGCGCACGATGTCCACGTTGGCCAACATGCCCATCTTTGCGCCATCCACGCCGAAGTCTGTGACAACAGACTCGAGCTGCAGTGCAACGAACTCGGGCGGTAGCGTCTCAATGCCGTGTACCCCCAGGCTGTTCTGAGCCGTAACCGCGGTCAGCACGGACATGCCGTAACAGCCGAACTGATGGAATGTCTTCAGGTCCGCCTGAATGCCGGCGCCGCCGCCGGAATCAGAGCCGGCGATGGTGAGTAGCCTTTTCATGACGCGTTTTCCGCTTCGTCTTTCACAAAGGAACGAATCACGCCGCCGGCGATCACCACATCACCCTGGTAAAACACCACCGACTGGCCCGGCGTCACCGCTCTCTCCGGTTCATTGAAAACGACTTCGACCTCGTGCGCGCTCTTCGGCCTGATGCGAGCGTTTGACCCCGGACTATTGTAGCGAATCTTGGCTTCAACTTCGAGCTCCTCTTCTGGGCATGAAATCGACACCCAGTTAACCTCATCCGCCACCAGACCAACGTGCACGAGCCCATCACTCGAACCCACTGTGATGCGGTTAGCGTCGGCATCGATTTCAGTAACGTAAACGGGATTCGGCATGGACAAGCCCAGCCCTTTGCGCTGGCCAATGGTATAAAACGGAAACCCGCGGTGGGCGCCCAGCACCTCACCGTTCGCGTTCACGATTTCACCATCCGCCATTTCAACCAAATCCGGGCGCTGCTTCTTCAGGTAGCGGGCGTAATCGTTGTCGGGAATGAAGCAGATTTCCTGGCTTTCCTTCTTCTCCGCAGTGCGCAGGTTGAAGCGATGTGCCATCTGACGGATTTCCGGCTTGGTGTATTCGCCGACGGGAAACAGCGTATTCGCCAATCCGTGCTGCCGGATGCCCCAGAGTGCATAGGACTGGTCCTTGTTGACATCCAGACCGCGCCTGAGAATGTAGCGCCCAGTGG
>SMXE01000114.1 GCA_004357015.1 Caldithrix sp. | reverse complement strand
GAAGCCTGGTTAACTGAGAAACGTGGCAAGCGGGTCAAGCTCGTTACCCCGCAGCGCGGCCAGAAGGCGAAGCTGATGAGCATGGCGACCCGCAACGCCACCCTTCTACTCAATGAGCTCAAACTACAAAAACTCAAAGCGAAGGATTCTGTGCACCACAACGTCCATGCACTGCAGCGCGATCTGCGGCTCGCCCGGCCGCCGCGCCGCATCGAGTGCTTCGACATCTCGAATATTCAGGGCACGGATCCGGTGGCCTCGATGGTTACATTTGTGAACGGCAGGCCGCGCAAGGGCGATTACCGCAAATTCAAGATCAAGATCAAGGAAACGCCGGACGATTTTGCCATGATGGCCGAAGCGATCAGGCGGCGGTACGGCGGTACTCTGGCAGCGAAAATGGAGCATCCCGACCTTGTTCTGGTCGATGGCGGCAAAGGGCAGTTGTCTGCGGCACTGTCGGTTTTAAAGGAGTTGAATCTGGCGGACCAACCCATCGCGGCGCTCGCCAAACGTCTGGATGAAGTGTTCATACCAGGTACGTCGGAAGCGCAGAACATTCCAAAGACGTCTTCGGGATTGAAGCTGCTGCAGCACCTGCGTGATGAAGCGCACCGGTTTGCCGTGACCTATCACCGGACGCTGCGCAAGAAACGCACCATTCAGTCGGAATTAGACGCGGTTGCGGGTGTCGGCGCTGCACGGCGGGCTGCTCTAATCAAATACTTTGGTTCGGTGAAGAGCATTCGCGAAGCTACGGTAGATGAGCTTGAAATGGTGCATGGAATCACCGCTGCCGTTGCCAACAAAATCTGGGAGCACTTCCATTTTGTCCATGCAGATAAATCGTAATAAACTTTCCTGCCTGCTCAGCTTGCTCCTCATGGCTGCGCTGCTTTTTCATTCGGACACACAAATCCTTGCGCTGGTTAAGAATGAGTACGACCCGACAACGCTCGTCTTTCCGTCTTTCCTGCACACGATGGGTATCCGGAAAGCGACGAAGTGGCACCTGATGGTGTACACCAAGAACCGTGTGAAAGTACGTGACCCGCAGGGCCTGGCTATTGTTCGCCTAAAAACTTTGGACGACCCAAAGACGACAAAAGACGATGATGAGGTGACCGGCTACGGCGTTAACTCTGGGCAGAACATCATCGTCTACAACAAGTCGATGACATCGCTCGGCTTCTACGGCAGGAACGAGAAGGGTCAGAAACGGCTGGACAACCCGACCGGAGTTGCAGCCAACGACAGAGGCGACGTCTACGTCATCGACACCGGCAATCACCGCCTCATCCGGCTCTTTAATTCCGGCAAGAGCCTGAAGTTTGTCCGGGCCATTGGCGGTAAAGGCTCGCTGCCCGGCCTGTTTTTGCGGCCCCGTGGTGTCGCGATGGACGCTCACGGCATGGTTTACGTCGCCGATTTCGGCAACCACAGAATACAGGTGATCCGGCCGGACGACAAGCTTCACGTCTGGTTCGGCCACCAGGGTGTGGAAGACGGTCAGCTCTGGCATCCCACCGGTGTCGCTGCCACAAACGGCCGGGAGCGTTGGTCTCATTTTAAGGACGCATTCATTGCTGTCATAGACCTTGATGGGCAACGTTTGCAGAAATTCACTCTGGACGGTAAGTTACTAGGCGCGGTGCACCTGCAGGAGCTGGGATTTTCTAAAGGCGAAATGAACTATCTGGCTTTGGACTATTATAGCAACATCTGGGTGACTGACCGAGTGAATAACTGTATTCACAAATTCGATCGGAATCTGGTTCATTTGACGTCCTTCGGGCGCAAGGGCAGCGGCAACAAGGAATTCAATGAACCGCGAGGCATCGCCATCCACAAGCGATTTGGCCAGGTCTTTATCGCAGAGAAAGAATCGGCGCAGTACTACTGGATTGGAACCGATATTCGCGATCTGAAATCGTCTTGGAATCCCGAACCTGGCCTAAGCTCACTGACGTTTTTTTTGACGGAGCCATCCTACATAACTTTGACGGTGGAGGATAAGGACAGCGGCTCGAAACAGACCCTGTTTGAAAGAGTAAAGTACGACTCCGCAGCCCAAGAGATCATCCTCGACGGTTACTGGCATCGAGTACCGTCTCAGCGTGCAAAAAATGCAGCGGTAGCAACGGCAGAAAGACCACCCGGAAAGCCTGGAAGTTACGTGCTGAAGTTGAAGGTGGAACCGACCTACTCCTCCATCAACTATTTCGCAAAAGAAGTTGAAACTTCGCTTTCGATTCCTTAAATTCCGCCTATGCTAGAACCAATTGTCGACCCCATTCTTGCCAAAGAACATGGTTTAAACCAAGAAGAGTACGAGCAAATACTCCGAATATTAGGACGGGTTCCGACTTTCACGGAACTGGGTATCTTTTCGGTGATGTGGTCCGAGCATTGCAGTTACAAGAACTCCATCGCCGTCCTGAAAACGATGCCAAGGGACGGCGAACACCTGCTGGTGAAAGCAGGCGAAGAAAATGCCGGAATCGTTGACATCGGCGGTGGCCTGGCCGTAGCTTTTAAGATCGAAAGCCACAACCATCCGTCGGCGGTGGAGCCGTACCAGGGAGCGGCTACCGGTCTCGGCGGTATCCTGCGTGATATTTTCAGCATGGGCGCACGCCCCATCGCCGCTCTGGATTCTCTCCGCTTTGGCTCACTTAACGACGCCAGAGTGCGCTATTTGTTTAATGGCGTTGTGAAAGGAATTGGCGATTACGGCAACTGTTTCGGCGTGCCCACGGTTGGCGGAGAAGTCTATTTTGACGAAAGTTACCAGGGGAATCCGCTGGTGAACTGTATGGCGGTGGGCATTGTGAAACACGACCGCATCGCTAAAGCCATTGCAGAAGAGCCGGGCTCAGCAGTCGTAATTTTCGGCTCGTCCACCGGGCGCGACGGTATCCATGGCGCCACATTTGCCTCGGAGGAGATCGACGAAACAGCTGAAGATCGCCGGCCGCAGGTGCAGGTTGGCGACCCTTTTGCCGAGAAGCTTCTACTTGAAGCAACCCTTGAAATGATTGAGGCAGACCTGCTGGTAGGCGTTCAGGACATGGGCGCCGCAGGCATCACCTGTTCCTCGAGCGAAATGGCTGCAAAAGGCGAGTGCGGCATCGAGCTCGACTTGGACAAGGTTCCCCAGCGGGAGCCAGGCATGACGCCGTATGAAATTTTGCTGTCTGAATCACAGGAGCGCATGCTGGCGGTCGTCAAAAAGGGCAATGAGGAGGCGGTCAAAGCCATCTGCGACAAATGGGATCTCGAGTCAATGATTATTGGAAAAGTGACCAGTGATGGCTGCCTGACGGTGCGTTCAAAAGGGGAAATCGTAGCCGAAATTCCTGCTGAGACGCTGGTACTCGGCGGCGGCGCGCCGGTCTACTTCCGAGAATCGTGCCAGCCAGATTACCTTGATGAATTGCGTACATTTGACCTGCAGTCGCTTCCGGAGCCTGATGATTACACCGAGGTCTTGCGCAAGTTGCTTTCTTCGCCAAATATCGCCAGTAAAAAATGGGTGTTTCAACAATATGACCACATGGTGCGCTCAAACACCCTGACATTGCCCGGTTCGGATTCGGCCGTGGTTCGAATAAAAGGTACCCGCAAAGGTCTCGCTCTGTCCACGGACTGCAACGGCAAGTACGTTTTCTTGAACCCCAGGCGCGGTGGGCAAATCGCAGTGGCCGAAGCAGCGCGTAACGTCGTTTGCTCGGGTGCGCAGCCAATTGCCATCACGAACTGCCTGAACTTCGGAAATCCGTACAAGCCTGAAATCTTCTGGCAATTCAAAGAGGCCGTGGCCGGCATCGGAGAGGCGTGCCGCGCGCTCGATACACCGGTTACGGGCGGGAACGTGAGTTTCTACAACGAAAACCCTGATAGTGCAGTTTTCCCAACGCCGGTGATCGGGATGCTGGGGCTCATTAATGACATAGCGCACGTGATGACTTCGGCGTTTGAACGAGCCGGAGATATTATTTTGCTGCTTGGTGAAAATCGGGGGGAAATCGGCGGCAGCGAGTATTTACAATTGCAGTTCGACCGGGTTGCGGGAGATTGTCCCGGCCTTGACCTCGAATTTGAAAAACGAGTGCAAGATTGTGTTCTCGCCCTCATCCGGGCGGGATTGCTTTCTTCAGCACACGATGTCTCCGATGGCGGCCTGGCAGTGGCGCTAGCAGAATCATGCATTTTGAGTGAAGAAAGCCTCGGTGTGCATGTTTCGCTAAATTTCGAGGACAGAGCAGATTTCGTACTTTTTGGTGAAGACCAATCGCGTATAGTTCTGTCCCTGCCCGAGTTCAACCTGAATGGCGTTAATAAAATCATCTCTCAGCACAACCTACCGGCCGGCACCATCGGGCGTGTCACGGAAAAGGACCTTGTTATCAATCAACTGATCAAGTGCGACGTTGCTGAATTGCGGGAACTGTACTCTGCAGCAATCAGCAAACGAATGCAGCAATTATAGATCGACAACACATCGGAGAACACTACGTGGAGAACCTTCAATTCAAGACTAAAATCACCAGTGTTTCCCTTGATGAGGAAGAGCTTACGGGTGAAGAAATCCTCGCTGTGACACGTAACTTTGCCAGCGTGGATCCGTTAAGTGGCCGCAAACGTGAAAAAACGGAACAATTGCGGAAGTTCGTTGAGCAAGAGTGGTTCAGCGACGGAGCGCCGCCGCGTTACGGCTTTAACACGGGAATCGGCTCGCTCAAAGGTGTCAGAATCTCGCAGGAGCAGATCGATAAATTTCAGGAATCGTACATCAAAGCGCATTGCGCCGGCGTCGGCGATCCGTTCGACATCGAAATTGTACGAGGGGCCATGCTCCTGCAGGCCAATGCGCTTTCGAAGGGCTTTTCCGGCATTCGCGCCATTGTTGTGGATAAACTCATCGAGATGCTGAACAAGCGCATTCACCCGGTGGTGCCGTCGCAGGGTTCTCTCGGCGCCAGTGGCGACCTTGCTCCCCTCGCGCATATCGCATCTGTTCTGGTGGGTGAGGATCAGGCTGAAGTCTGGATGCAGGACAAAAAAATCAAGGTGAAGGATCTCAAAAATAGTGACGGCATTCTCGTTTTCGACCGAAACGGGGAGTCGACCGCATTTCAGCCGCTTCGTCTGAAGGGCAAGGAAGCCATCTCGTTGACCAACGCGACCTCAGTCATGCTCTCCATTGCGGTTCACCTGATATACGATGCCGGCCTTGTCCTCAGGAACGCTGATATTTCCGCGTCTTTGGCGTTGGAAGCCATCATGGCAGAAAAGGACGCGTTTGCCGATGAACTACATCAGCTTCGCAATCAGGCCGGTCAAATCTCCACTGCCGCCAACATTCGCAAATTGACAGAAGGCAGCCAACGGATGACGCCGGAAGCGCGCATCGCTTTTTTCGAACAAACTATCAGTAGAACTTTAGAAGAAAAACTTAAAGAAAGTGATTCATTGGACAATATTAAGTTGATTAGTGCATTTAAGCGAAAGCATGAATTTGAGGAAAGCCGTGTGCAAGACGCCTACTCGATGCGATGTGCTCCCCAGGTTCATGGTACTTGCAAAGACGCTTATAATTACGTTAAGAGCATCGTTGAACGAGAGTTGCAGGCGGTCACCGATAACCCCGTCATTTTTCAACGTGACGGCCATTATGTTTCCCGCAGCGGCGGCAATTTTCACGGCGAGCCGCTGGCCATGGCGATGGATTTCCTGGCGATAGCACTGTCCGAGATCGGCAGCATCGCTGAACGCCGCATGTTCCGACTGTTGAGTCCGCACATGAGCTTTGGACTGCCCAGAAACCTGAGCGGTGGACAAGTCGGGGTGAATTCAGGACTGATGATTGTACAATACTGCGCAGCACAGCTCGTGTCCGAAAACAAGGTACTTGCGCATCCGGCCTGCGTCGACACGGTGCCGACGTCTGACAATCAGGAGGACCACGTGAGCATGGGCATGATTGCAGCCCGCAAGGCGCGCAGCGTTTTGAAGAACGTACAAAATCTGATTGCGATGGAATATTTGTGCGCCGTGCAGGGCATTCATCTGAGCGCAAACGGCAAGCATGTCTCGCTGGCGATTTATCCGTTGGGAAAAGGCAC
This sequence comes from Caldithrix sp., assembly GCA_004357015.1. GTDB lineage: Bacteria > Zhuqueibacterota > Zhuqueibacteria > Oceanimicrobiales > Oceanimicrobiaceae > CR04bin15. The sequence continues at coordinate 3,669 of SMXE01000114.1, read as the reverse complement.
AGACGCGGCATTTTCTTATATTAGCAGTCACCTCGATAGTGACGGAAAGGAACCCTTTGGACTCATGGGCGACGATGAGTATCTGCACTGCAAGGTCTCTCTCCTGCGCGACCTAAGTTCAGGTGGTGAAATTATCCTGGAGGTCGAAAAACTGTTCCGGCTTCTCATTTAGTGGCGCCGATGTGCGTCTGCGTTTGTTGCCACACCGACGTGAGTGATTGAATTTTCGTTCAAAAGCAATGTAAGAGCATTGTGAGGGCGGCCTCATTATTCGCTGAATATTGAGGCATTTTAACATGGAGTTCGATTCAGATGTCTGTCATAAAGCCAAGTTTGCCCAAAGGCACCCGCGACTTCCTGCCGGAGCAGATGCTCCGACGACAGTTTGTCATGGGGACTATGCAGGACATTTTCGAGAAATACGGCTATCAGCCCCTGGAAACGCCGTCCATTGAAAAACTGGAAGTGCTTTCCGGTAAGTACGGCGATGAGGGAGAGAAGCTCATTTTCAAAGTTCTGCGTCGGGGCACGGGCCTCGAAGATCTTCTCCAGGGCGAAAGCGAATTCACGGTCCGGAAGTACGGTGACCTGGTAGAAGAAGCGCTGCGCTACGATCTGACGGTACCGCTCAGCCGTGTGGTAGCCATGTACCAGAATGACCTTGTTTTACCGTTTAAACGTTACCAGATTCAACCCGTCTGGCGCGCTGACAGGCCGCAGCGAGGGCGCTATCGCGAATTCTATCAATGTGACGTGGACACGGTGGGCACCGACTCCATGCTTGCGGATGCAGAAACCATCGCTATCGTGCATGAGGTGCTGTCCACCCTTGGCTTCGAACACTTCACGATTCGACTCAACAACCGCAAGATTCTGGACGGTATCATGGAATACGCCGGAATCCGCCGTGAAATAACCCCTTCTGCACTCATCAGCATCGACAAAATCGACAAGATTGGAGTGGACGGCGTGCGAAAAGACATGCAGGCGCGCGGTGTTGCTGCCGGAGAGGTTGCAAAGCTGCTGAATGCGCTTGAAATTGCCGGCGACGCCCACACAGTTCTGGCGCATCTGCTGGATTTCTACGGCGAGAATGCGTCGCTCCGTGAAGGGGCCGAAGAGTTGCAGGAAATTTTTACCCATTTAGTGGCGATGGGGGTACCGCAAGAAAGATGCAAAGTTGATCTGTTTCTCGTTCGGGGACTGGGGTACTACACCGGGGCGATGCATGAATCTGTGGTCGAGGAACCAAAGATTGGCAGCCTGACCGGGGGTGGCCGCTACGATCGCTTAATCGGGATGTTTCTCGGGCGGGAGATCCCGGCGACCGGTACTTCCTTTGGCATCGAGAGAATTATCGATGTCATGACCCAACTCAACATGTTTCCACCACAAAAGTCCAAAACTCACGTCCTCATCGCGTCATTCGACAAAACCACGCAAGCATCGACACTTAAAATGGCTCAGGACTTCCGTCGCGCAGGGCTCAACGCGGAAGTTTATCTGAACACAGTCAAACTCAAAAAACAATTTACCTACGCTGACCGAAAGCAGATACCGTTCGTGGCGATCATCGGGCCTGACGAACAGGCGAACAACACGGTGACATTGAAGGATCTTGGCAGCGGCCAGCAAGAAACGCTGCAGTGGAATGCAGCAGTGGCGCAGATAAAAAATATATTGGATATCGAAAAATAGTATTTGCCGCGGAAAACCGGGAAACAAAAATAGGGACTGGCATATCAAAGTTGCAGCGCTCAGATGCAAATGCCAGTCCCCGGTGTGTTTGGTCTCCTCGAAGATGCTATGCCGAAGGATTGGAATTGGAGACCAAAAATTGGTAAGAGCTTTTCCAAATTCTGTTGAAAATGGAAGGATTCCTACCTCTTATTTACCTTGGGTTGTATCCTCGGTAAATCAGGCTCTAAGTTGGCAAAATTAGTGCCAGGCCCGGACCTGGCCTTTAAGTCTTTTTAAATTAAGGATCGGAAAGAATCAGGGAACTTAGGATGGCGAAAAATTCTGCGTGTCTTGAAACATGTGTCCTACTCTGAAACAGGTGTCGATTTTTTGTCGCGGATAGACTGTTGTTCATTTTGCCCGTCTTTACGCTCCAGTTGTTCATTGACTCTTGAGATAAAATGTAACCACAACTCCGGGTTTTCCCGGTAGTGCGCCAACGTGTGTTGCAGAATCAGAGAGTCAATGCCTGAACTCAAGAGAACATCCTCGATCTGAAGCGACGTATCCCGGCGTGAGGAATCCATTGCACAAACGAGCAATTCCACATAGGAGGAGGCCAATTTGTCTGGTGACAGGATATCCACTTCTCTGGAATTGGTGCAGCCGGCAACTGTGAACAACACAATCAGGATGGTGTTGCTCAGCAAAGAAAGACTGGCTGACTGCACGTTTGTTGCCGGTTTATTCATCTGTATACAAGAGAAAACTCGTTCGTAAAAACACAGGGCTTATGCCGATAAATCTATGAAAATACTGAACGAGAGTCAATGAAATAGCTTGACTTTTTAGCGATTAATCGATAATGTTTGAAATCATTTTCATCCGGCATCCGACTACATCTGACGTATTTGAAAGCTAAAAAAGAAAAGAGTCATTTCGCTTGCCAATCGTGCGGCTACTGTTCGCCTCGCTGGCTGGGGCGTTGTCCTGAGTGTAGTTCGTGGAACAGCTTCATTGAAGAGCGAACCCTTCCCGCGGCCGCAAGGAAATCGAATATTTCTACTCATGGAGCGGCACCGGTGCAGTTGTCAGAGGTTATAGTTGGCGACCAACCGCGGCGGGCGACCGGCAGCAAGGAATTTTCGCGCGTGCTTGGCGGCGGAATAGTGGCGGGTTCTGTGGTGCTGATTGGTGGCGATCCCGGCATCGGTAAGTCCACGCTCATGCTGCAGGAAGGCGTTCATCTCGCCAAAGAAGACTATCGTGTTTTGTACGTTTCCGGAGAGGAATCCGCCAGGCAAACCAAGCTCAGAGCTGATAGGCTGTGTCTTGCAACCGAGCATCTCTACATTCTGGCAGAAACGGACGTCAACCGCATCCTGGAAAGTATTGAAGCGCTTTCCCCGGAGTTGGTGGTTATTGATTCTATCCAGACGATGCACCAGCCTATTTTTGAGAGTTCCCCGGGCAGCATCAGCCAGGTGAGGGAATGCGCGCTGGTCTTGTCGCGTATGGCAAAACAGCGCAACATACCGATGTTCTTCATCGGGCACGTGACCAAAGATGGCTACATTGCCGGCCCCAAGGTGCTTGAGCACATGGTGGATGTTCTCTTGCATTTTGAGGGTGACCGGAATCACTATTACAGGATCCTGCGCGCGGTTAAGAACCGGTTTGGTTCGACGCGCGAAATTGGCGTGTTTGAAATGAAGCCACTGGGGTTGTGTGATGTCAGCAATCCTTCGGCCGTTTTCCTGGAGCAAAGAAAGGAAAACGTCTCCGGTTCAACCGTCATTTGCACGCTGGAGGGGACGCGGCCTTTTTTGGTAGAAATACAGGCGCTGGTGACGCCGACTAGTTACGGCCTGCCGCAACGCACGGCAACCGGCATCGATGGCAAGCGGCTCGCCTTGTTACTGGCTGTGCTGGAAAAGCGGGTCGGGCTCAAACTGGGCACACATGATGTTTTTGTGAATGCAGCGGGCG
>SMXE01000113.1 GCA_004357015.1 Caldithrix sp. | reverse complement strand
GACGAGCGAGAAGCGCAGAGCGCACAGTCTACAAATTCGCTTTTCGCTCAACGCTCGTTGCTTGCCATTTCATCAACCAAAAATATTTGAGTTAATTCAACCCTATAAAACATTTGTGAAATGAAGCACTTAGCCCGTTAATCCTTGCTGTAGCTCTATTTTTGAATAACACGAGACATACCGATGCCGACACCGGTGGAATTACTCATCTTTGACCTGGACGGAACGCTGGCTGACACGCGGCAGGACATTGCCAATTCCGTTAATCACGTTCTCATCGAGCTTGATTGCCCGCCGCTTGCACTGCCTAAGGTCATGCAGAATATCGGCGATGGGGTGCGCAAGCTGCTGGAACGTTCTCTACCACCCGAACGTCAGGAGCAGGTTGGAGCGGCCGTCGAAATTTTTCGGCAGCATTACCGCGAACATCTTCTTGACCACACCTCGCTTTATGCAGGTGTTCGGGAAGTCTTGCAGCTTTTTCAAAGCAACAAGATGGCAGTTGTTTCAAACAAACCAGAGGCGTTTACGCGCGAAATTGTTGCAGGCCTAGGAATTGACGCCGCGTTCGGCTGTATTCTGGGCGGAGACTCGCTGGCTGAGATGAAGCCCAGCCCTGAGCCGGTTTTGCACGTTTTGAGAGAGCTGGGCGGCGCGCCTCAGGCCACACTGATGGTGGGTGACGGTCTTACGGACATCCACGCCGGCCAGGCCGCCGGTACACAAACCTGCGGCGTCACCTATGGTTTCCGAAGCAAGGCTGAGCTCGCAAGCGCAGAACCCGACTTTTTGATTGACGATATCAGGGAATTGATGGATGTTCTAAATGCGCCGCGAGACGGGGACAGTTTCTAAACCGCTGAGAACGCAGTGGGTTCTGATTTAGTTGATGACAGAAAATTGTTCTTGTTTTGATCTGCGTCTCAGCGGGTTCTGCGGTGAGCGTCCTCATTCTTGCTTTTGAATTCCGGATCTGCTATCTTGCAATGATGAAACAAAACCGGTGCGGGCTTTGTTTGCAAATTGAACTTGCCTGAAATTAAGTTTGGCTATCTTCCACAGATCCAATTTATTGCCAATTTAGAATGAAACTGAAACCCGAAACCATCCTGGATCTCGAGCGTCGTGTTTTTCATCTGCAGACGCTTTTTGAGACCGCCACCGCACTCAGCAATTGTCGAGACAGTGTTTCGATCTACCGGGAAATACTGTCGATTCTGATCGGCACCTTCGGGGTTGAGTTCGGATTTGCTCTGCGAAACACGCAGGAGCGCCATTGGATTCTGGTGTCGCAGCGCGGGCTCGACGACGGAGCGGATTCGTTTGCGCGCAAGCTTTTGACGCCCAGGTTAAGCCGCATGTCTACATCCGCCAGGAAAAAAGCATTTGTAGATTTTTTCCAGTCTAACTTGAAAGCTGACCTAGTGGATACGGACTGCATCTGGGCCGAATTCACCGGCAGAGAAGAGGTGCTTGGCGGCATTTTTCTTGGCAGGAAATTGTCAGGGGAACCGTATTCTGCCCCGGACAAGGAACTCATTGAAGCGGCCGCAAGTCAGGTCGCGACGGCGCTGGAGAATTTGCGGCTTTACGAAGAGCTAAAGGACGCGCAAGAGCGGTTGCAGCTTGAGAACATTGCGCTACGCGAGGAGGTGGGCAAGGAATATGAAGACGGCCGGATCATTGGCCAGAGTGAGCCAATTCGGGAAGTACTGCAACAGGCGAGAAATGTGGCGAAGAGCCCGACCAACGTCTTGATTTACGGCGACACAGGCACGGGCAAGGAATTGCTCGCCAAGGCCATTCATTATCTGAGTCCGCGTAAGGACAGACCATTTGTTGCGGTTAACTGCACGGCGATTCCGGAAAACCTGGTCGAATCCGAACTTTTTGGCATTGAGGCCGGTGTAGCCACGGGCGTCAAGAAGCACAGCGGTTATTTTGAGCAGGCAGATGGCGGCACGCTTTTCATCGACGAAATCGGGGATATGCCGCTGAGTTCACAGGCTAAAATCTTGCGCGCATTACAGGAGCGCTGTTTCCGCAGGGTCGGTGGCCTCAAAGAGATCTCGGTCGATGTTCGAGTCATCGCCGCTACCAACAAGAGCCTGGAACGTGAGATGAAGGCGGGCAACTTCCGGGATGATCTCTTTTTCAGGTTGAGCGTTCTGGAGTTGCAGATGCCGCCGTTGCGGAGCCGTCGGGAGGATGTTCCATTGCTGCTGAATCACTTCGTCACCAAGATTGAGGAAAAAATCGGCAAGAGGATTAGGGGGTTTTCAAAGAAAGCGATAAACCAGCTTTCCGAATACGATTGGCCTGGAAATGTCCGCGAGTTGGAAAACGAAATTGAGCGGGCTATGACATTAGCCGGTGAAGATGCCATTATTCAGCCAGAAGATCTATCGGCCAAGATCACCAGCACGCCCGCAAATCTCGAGTTGCCAGTCGCGCTGCAGGCTGAGTCTCTCAGGGAGGCAGTAGACGCGCTTGAAACGCATTTGATCAAATTTGCCCTGGAAAAGTACCATGGCAACAAGAGTCGTGTTGCGCGTAAGTTGGGGGTTAGCCGGCTCGGCTTACATAAGAAAATGGATCGGCTCGGCATCCGGTTTGAAATTCAGGATTGAAGACGCATGTCTCTCAGACTAAAACTCATACTTGTTTCTGTCCTTCTGGTTGTCATCACGGTTACTGTTTCCGGCTACCTGGGTTATAGGGAATCAAAATGGAAGCTCAAGGAATTGGCGAGGGAGCTTCTGGTTTCTAAGACCGAGCAGGCTTATGCGCTGTGCGAGCAGCACTTCAAAAATGAACTGGCGCCTTCGGATGAGTTGAAGCGGGATATTGCCCGGTTGAAAATAGCGAAGGATGGCTATGTTACGATTATCGTCAACGAAGAGGGCCTGAACAAAGGGGTTCTGATCGTGCATCCCACCGATGTCGGCAAATCCCTTTACAATGACGACTTCCCACACATAAAGAAAGTCCTCGATGAAGTCGATGCTGCCGGGGGACAAAACGGATATGCGAATTTTACGTTCTACCGCCAGCATACACACGCGAAGGGGCGGCAGGGAGAACAGAAAATCGGGTATTTCAAATACTTCGCTCCCTGGCAGTGGGTCGTCCTGGCAACCGGCTACGAGAAGGACGTCTTTTCCAGCCGTGACCAGTTGCGCACGACGCTCTTTCAGATTATTCCGCTGGTCATTTTTGTCGGCATTATTCTGGTGTCCTTAACGATCGGTAAGATGTTCCGACCGATTAAACGACTGACTGAGAGCACCCGGGAAGTAGCACGGGGAAACTGGGACGTTTCTATTGACTATGATTCGAAAGACGAGATTGGTACACTGGCACAGTCGTTTAACAAGATGGTACAATCCCTGCGGGAGAATGCCAGAATTTGGCACGAGTTTCAGGTCGCGCGCGATATGCAGGCGCAGATGTTACCGGAGAAACCACCGGAGGTGACAGGACTGAAGATCGCGGCGAGGTCGATTCCTACAAAGGAGGTAGGCGGAGATTTTTATGACTTTCTGGCGTTGCACGATGACCGGATTGGAATTGTCGTTGGAGATGTTTCCGGGCACGGGGTATCTGCGGCAATGGTCATGACTGCCGCGATGGGCGCGGTAAGGTTTGCTGCGGAGGGAAAACGTCGGACAAACGAGGTTCTGAATATGGTCAATTTCCGTCTTAACAAAGACATTCAAAGTCATATGTTTGTCGCGCTTTTTTATGGCATTTACGAACCCTCGACGCGTAAACTGTTTTATACAAACGCCGGCCAAACCGTGCCCTATGTTGTCAGAAATGGCAGCATTCATTTTTTGCCACAGGCTGAGGAAAGTGATCGCTTCCCACTCGGAATTGTCCCTTCTACTATTTATGAACAATTGACTTTTGAGCTGCACCCGGGCGATAAGTTGGTCTTTTATACCGACGGCATCGTGGACGCTATGAATGGAACCAGTGAATCGTATGGTTTTGACAGGTTTGCGCAATCTATTCAGGACAGTTCGGATTTGCAACCCCCCGAGATGATCGACCGACTGGTCCTGGGGATGCAGAAGTACAGCGGAGACACGAACGTGCATGATGATGTCACGCTGGTAATCGTGGAATTACTGTAGCCAGAACTCGACATGGCTGAAAAACAGAATACAATTGAAGTTCACATTCCCTCTGTGCTGGGGTATGAGAAAGTCGCAATGGATTCCGCCGCCGCAGTTGCCCGCCTCATGAATTTCCACAGCAACCGGATAGAAGACCTTAAGACCGCGGTTTCGGAAGCGTGTACTAATGCTATGGAGCACGGCAACCGCTTGAAGAAAAACACATCCGTGCTCGTGACGCTTAAAATTGGAAAAAAGAGCCTCGAAGTGAATATCCGGGATGAAGGTAAGGGACTGAAATCGGATGTGCCGGAACCCGACCTGGATAGTCAGATTGACAACTGCGAAGATCCTCGGGGATGGGGCGTCTTTCTAATTAAGAATCTTGTGGATGAAGTGGAATTCATGCAGGGGCCGGAAGGTGGAAACCTGACCCGCATGGTAATCCATCTCAACCGTTAAATGTTATTCACAACTGCCATTTCCCTTGCTTTAGTTTTTAATTACTATATATTTATTGCAGGTTTCCGTTGAGAGGAAATGTAGAAAGTGAAGTGAACTAATACCTCATCCGCGTTGTTGTAGTGCCCATCCATTTTCACTTCTCATTTGTTTAACGCCGCTCGCGTTCGCTGCTGAGAATCCTTTTCTACATGTTGACTGCCGAGGTAGTCTCTTATGAGCACACAGACCAGAAGCAAGAAAAAAAGCGTGCCGAATTTGGCCGATTTAGATGAGCAGTTCGTTCAGCTAAAACATCTGCAGAAGAGAGATGTTATCGAAAATATCTTCGATCCTTTCTTCACGACCAAGCGAATGGATTTGAAGCGCGGCTCCGGCCTTGGGCTAAGCATTGTACATGGAATCATAGAAGACCACAATGCGTTCATTACGATCGACTCAAAGGTCGGAAAAGGCACGGCTTTTGCCATCCATTTCCCGATTTTCCGCGACCTCAACCACTTGTACGACAACGAAGTAGACGAAACAGTTGGTGGCAGCGAAAGAATTCTCGTGGTTGACGATGACCCGATTCAGCGCCGGGTGGCAGGACAGTTGCTGGAGCGGCTGGGCTACAAAGTACATGTGCTCTCCAGTGGCGAACGCGCGGTAAAGCATGTGAAAACTCGGCCGTATGACCTGCTCATAATGGACATGGTCATGGATGGCATCGACGGGGTGGAGGCGTATCGCCGAATCCTGGAGGCCCATCCGGATCAGAAGGCGATCATCCTGTCCGGCTACGCCATGAGCAACCGAGTCGAAAAAGCGCTTAAGCTGGGCGCTGGCATGTTCGTATCCAAGCCAATCACGCAAAAAATATTGGCAGAAGCTGTCCGGCGTGAACTCGACAAAAAAAGAAAAAAGAAGCATCGTTCTGGTTCTGGAAAATGCTATTCGGTGTGACAGGTGGCATCGGCAGCGGCAAAACGGCTGTTTGTGCCTGCCTGAAAGTCAAGAACATTCCCATTATCGAAGCCGACCCACTGGCACGGGAACTCACCCAAACAGTGCCTGAGATTCGTGACGAACTCGTTGCTACTTTTGGGCAGGATCTTTTTTCCGCATGTGGCGATCTTAACAAAGAGGAATTAGCTAAACTGGTTTTTTCCGATGTGGCCGCACGCGAGCAGATCAACCGGATTATTCATCCTCATGTTTTGAATGCTATCCGGGAGCAGGCTGAGGAATTTCGCTTGCAGGGCAATCAACTTGTGGGCGTGGAGG
>SMXE01000014.1 GCA_004357015.1 Caldithrix sp. | reverse complement strand
TTTCATTGGCATAACCTGGGGAAATTTTGACACCAGTAGCGTTCTTTCCCCATTTGAAAATCACAACTAAAGAATGCCCCGCATTTTGAGCAATGATGCTGTTTAGAATTGGGCATTTAAATCTGCTGGAAGTAAATCGCAAAAGCAAGCATCATTTCTCACAACGGTTTCTCCTAAAGTGAATTTCACCTCTTCGTCAAAAATTGGTCCGTCAAAGACAAAGGAATGGAACTCTCCGTTTTCGCCGCATGGATCGATGTTCGAGGGTAATTCGTCGAGAAATTTTCCATCGATCGTTTTGCCCGCGAACGAACCGTCAAGCATCTTTAAGTTCACACAAACAATGATTGCTTTAAAACCCAATTGGAGAAAGGTATTGAGTAGTTCGGTGGTGTCCCGGTGCCAGATTGGGAACAGCCCTCGCATGCCGATTTTGCCCAGATGCGCCTCCCGGTACTTTTTAATGTCTTCTAAAAACAGATCGCCGAATGCCACGGAATCGATCCCCTCTTCTTTATGGTTTGCCAAAACCGCATTTATCCGCGACTCATAGATTTCATTTGTCGAGTCCTTTGGAATGAGCGCTTTCTGTAAAGGAAGTCCTAATGATTTTGCTTGCTGTTCGAGCAATACACGACGCACCCCGTGGATGCTGATTCGATCATAATCGTCGGTGATGGTGGTTAACAGCGCGGAAATATCATAATTCCGACCTTTTTGAATCTCGTATAGCGCCATGGCGCTGTCCTTACCACCACTCCACGAGAGCAGGATTTTTTCTTTCATTCCTTGCTATCGAACCAAAGTCAATCGCCTGGCTTCTCGAACATCCCCCGCTTTCATTTCATAGAGATAAATCCCGCTCGCCACATTTCGAGCATTGTCGTCTTTACCATCCCATAGAGTCGAGTGTTTTCCTGCAGGATAGTCTTGCTCGACAAGGGTTCGAATTAGCTGACCTTTCAGGTTGAATATTTTAATTTGAACCCGGGATATTGTCGGCACGGCAAATGCGATGGTTGTCCCCGGGTTAAATGGATTCGGATAATTTGGGGAAAGAGTAAATGCTTTTGGCTGTAAAGTTGGATTCTCTTCGACAGAGGTCGGCTGTCCGGACATACTGTTTACAGCAACAACCGCATCTAAATCGAAATCGCCGTTAAATGGACCTTCTTTTTTCAAATCGCCGATATCGGTGAGTTTTACATATTTTGCATAAGGTAATCCAACATCAGCCAGGTCAAATGAGTCGCCTCCGGACACATTTGGGTCGGTTGGGTTTTGATTGTCAAATGTCGGTGTCACGCCGGCGAAACCCTCAAACGTCGTTGTATCCCAGGGGAATTCTACCCAATTCTCACCATCCATACTGACCGCAACAAAGGCTGCTTCAATAAATGGGACTGTGGACCCAGAAAAGAAAAAGACATTTTCAAAAACGGTAAAATCCACCCCTTCGCCGTCGACAATAAAATTGTCTGTAAATTCCAGAACGATTCCACCCCCCTGTCCTAATGATAGGAGCTCCTGTGGTTTTGAGCTTGGATTGAATTCAGTCAAAGCCTGATCCGGATCCGGCGGTCCCAACACATTGTCCGGGAAAAAGTTTTGGCCGAATCCGGCGCCCGCACCCGGAGTAAAAGAAACCACGATATCGGCCCAAGGGTCGGAATCGCTGATGGGTTCGAGAATTGCCAACATTTGTGCGCCGTCGCCAAAGCCAAAAGTGCTTATCACGGTCCCGTTGCTTGCATCCAAAAGCTGCACCGCATCGTCGGAAAAATTGCTGACATAGAGACCATTTGTAGCAGCATCGAAAAGCAAGGCAGTCGCACCGTTACCGACCAACAGCGGGTTCGAAGCAACGTTGAAAACTTCGAGGTTGAGTGCATCATAAGCATAAACGAAGCCGTTGTTACCATCGCCAAAATCTGCTAAGTAGGCCACAGCATCCGTTGTGACAACGATATCCCCGGGTGATCCGCCGATTTCAACCGTGTCAACAACCAGGGGGGTAAAATCCGTATCGCCAAATGGGTTAATAACAACAACTTTACCGCTCACATCACCATAATTTCCTGTACACACGACGTGAATGTTTCCATCGGGAGCAACGGTGAAATCCTGCGGATTCATGGGGACGTCCAGCGTCTTCGTAACCGAATCATCACGGATGTCAATGACAGAAACAGTTGAAGGAGCATAATCCGGAAAGCCACCCGTGTTTGCAACATAAGCGGTATTGTTGACTACCAGGATACCTTCGGGCCCTTTGCCTACCTCGATTGTGTTTATTGAATCTCCCGTTGCCAAGTCAACTACGGTTACCGAATTCGCCAGCAGATTTGTGACATAAGCTTTATCGGTACCGACAAACGCCATGTCCCAGGGGTTGCTCCCTTCTGCTAAAGCAATTGTATTTATCACCTCAGCCGTTCGTCCGTCAATTATGGTGATGCCCGGTGGGGTCGAAGTGACCACATAGATCTTATCGTCCCTGGCATAAACACGGTTTGGGATATCGCCGACAACAACAATATCATTCATGATTTCTAATGTTTCTAAGTTCATTTTGGACAGGGTCTGGCCCAGGCCATTCATCACGTAAAGCGTTCTTGCGATTTCTTGCGCCATAGAAACATTAAGCATTGGCAATATGAATACAGCAATCAAGACAACTATAGATTTTCTCATAATTCCCTCCTTAATTTTGGGCAGAGTGGTGTAATATGAATAGAATTATTAAACAGTGTCTGAACGAAAACTCGACTACTCATGTCATTCCGGTCAGGCAGCCGCCTGAAGCCGGAATCTCCTTGCTTTAGGCAGGGGATGCCATGCGGGAATGACGAGAACAGGCTGTTTTCGTTCAGACCCTACTTAATTCCCCTTGCGATGACTGGCCTTCTCACCTCCTCGTTTAAGGTTTGAACCACTGTTTCTTGTACAGACCGCGGGTTAGAAAACAAGCTCGACACCGGCCCGCCAGTTGCGGCCGGGCATCGGAGCGCGTCGCACGATTTGGTAATCTTCATCGAACAGGTTAAAAACCGACAGTTTGAAATTGGCCTGCACGCTGAAGATTCTCCACTCTACCGCCACAGTCAAATCATCCACGGTGTACCTGGGCAGACGAACAGTATTTGACGCGGTAGTGAAACGCTCACCCACCATGCGCTTGCGGTAATCTACCGAAAAGAAATTCAGATTGAGCAGCAATCCGATTTTTGTGGTCTGCTCCGGTCGGTAGGTCAGTTGCTTGTTGTTCGTTGTGCGCCGCCCGCTCCGGTCCACCGCGTCCAGAAAAACGTGATCGATTGTCACGTGCAGGCGATCCCCGAACAGACGCCAGGAGGCGCTAAGCTCCAGACCCTCGAGACGCGCATCTGTGTTGGAAGGCTGCCAGGTGGCAAAAGACCCGAGTTCCCAGACGATCAGGTTGTCCACATCCTTCCGAAAATAAGCTCCCGAAAGCTCCAACCAGCCCAGCACCGGAAAACCGGTATGCAACGCGACCTCAATCTCAGTGCCGGTTTCGGGTTCGAGATTAGGATTTCCCCGCACGCGAAAGTCTTGATAGAACAGATCGGCGAAAGTAGGCACACGGAAGGACTGTCCCCAGCTTGCCTGCAGCGTTGCGAGCCAGCCATCAAACCGGGACAGGCGAAGGCCAAACCTCGGACTGAATTCGAAATCTTCGCGTGACCCTTGTTCGTTGTCAAAAGAGAAGTAGTCGAAACGGAAAGCATGGTTTAAGGAAACACTTGTCAGAAGCGCTGGCCGTGGCAACTGCCATTCCCCTTCCAGCACAAGACCGGTACTAAGATTATCCGTGTTCCGCACTGGCCCCACACTGCCGGCAAGGACGTCCCGGTCGCTAAAATCATCCCGCTGCAAATTCGCCTGCACCTGAAACCGGTGTCCGCTTCCAGTCTTCATGCTGGCGTCAACTACCGCACGGTGTGTCGTCACTTTATAGAGGTTGTGATAGGGCGGCACGGTTCGGAATCTCAGCGGGGCATCTGCGGGCGGCGCATTTCGAAACTCGGACTCATTGGAATGGCGAGAAACCTGCGCCGCCACCGCCCAATTCTTGTGATTCAAGGCGTAGCGGCCCAGCACAATCCGGCGCTCCGTATCGGCATTGGCAAAAGGCGTCCAGGCAAACACCAGCCCGGGTAAGCCACGGTGGGAATTGAAGACATTCGCTTGTATCTGCACCGCGTGTCTGCCGTGTTCAAAATCCAGCCGCGCAAAGTAGTTGTTGGATGAAAAATCTGCGTTGAGGCGATCTTCATGCACCGTGCTGCCGTCCAACCTGCGGTAGCTGTAAGGATAGTCGCCGCTTTCGTTGCGGTGTTCAAAATTCAGGAAATACCGGATCTGGTGAAACCCGCCGGCCGCAGCAGGACGAATACCGAAGGCGTCGTAGTTGCCGAACGTCGTCCCCACCCGAATTTCATCTACGGAATGCCGGCGTGAAATGATTTCGATGACCCCGCCCAGAGCGCCGCTGCCGAACCTTTGACTGCCGGTGCCCTTGGAGATTCGAATCTCCTCAACCATGGAAATGGGGATCTGGTTGAGGTCAGCCTCCCCGGTAAGCGGATCGTTTAGCCGCACGCCGTCGAGCAGCACGAGCACCTGGTTCGGGTTGCTGCCACGGATCGAAATCCGCTTTCGCGCCGAGCCGCCACCCTCCTCGAGGACATCCACACCGGACGCATAAATCAGGATTTCTACCACCGAAGAGGCTGTGCTTCTCTCGATAGCTTCGCGTGTGATGACTTGCACGGATAAGTCCTCAGACGCCGCTACACGTTTTCCTTCTACCACAACATGAGGCAACAAAATCGCAGCAGGTTCTAAGCGAAAATGCACAGTTGAAACAACATCCTGGTTCACCACAACGCCACGCTGTGTTGCTGCGCGGTATCCCAGGAACCGCGCTTCAAGATCGTATTCGCCGACAAACAGATTTTCGATTTCAAAATAGCCCGCGGCGTCCGTAGCTGCGCCTAAGCCTGTTCCCAGAACAACGACGTTGGCGCCGGCCAACCGTTCACCGCGGTCACTAAAGACGTAGCCGTGAATTTTTACAAGTGACTGCGCGCCTGCAGGACACGAACAGCAGGCCAAAGCAGAAACAATGGCAGCTTTGAGAATGAAACGCTTCAAAGGAACAGCCCTGAGCCAGGTCAGTTCATAACAAAGCGGATCTATGGAATGAAAAAGAGGTCAGGTTGGGGTTACAAACTAAAAATCCCAACCTCGAGGTTTGGAAGTTGGGAATACAAACGCATGCTAAACATCAACTCTTCCCTCGAAGATTATCCACAGGCAGGTCTCCTGGCTTACAGCTTCAATCCTACTCGCCTCGCCTTCCCATTCCGAACATACTGACTGGTTCGTCACAGTGGCGTTTCAGGCTTTCGTAGCTGATTACAGTTGCGGGGCAGCGTCGGACTTTCACCGGACTTCCCTTCCCGATTCAGCAATCGGGAAATTACCTGTTTCCGCTATACAATTTAAACTGAATATAGGCGGTGCCGCTGAGATTGTCAAGAAAAATCTCAACTTCGCCATTCAGGTTAATGAAAATACTGTTGACTTTGTCATAGCTATTGTTATCATATACACATAAGCTTTTAGGCGAAAATAAAACTAATGAGTTTAATTGTATTGTAGTTTTGATGGGGGTTTAGCTAAGTCCCACGACTTCTCAAGCTGATTTCGATCTCGCGTTTTTTCGGATCCTCCTGTGGT
>SMXE01000112.1 GCA_004357015.1 Caldithrix sp. | reverse complement strand
TGAACATCGGCAAATGTGATACTGTTGTTGGCGACCGTGGCCCCGGTGAACTGCTTCACATCAGCATAATCCGTAATGTCAAAAAGCTGAATCCCCTGGCTGCTGAAATTGCTGATGCCGTATGTCCTCAGGCCAGAATCCGGGACGGCGTAGAAAAAAAGCTCATCCTCCACAGCTCGCAGCTGTGCCGGATAAAACATCTCAAACCAATCCAGAAAGGCCTGGCCAAAGCTGGCGTTGTGGGTGTATCTGAACTGCAGAGTGTTAGTTCCCGGCGTCAGCAAACCCGTTGCGTCAAACTGGAAATTCTGAATACGCATGTTAACGTACTGCCCTTGGGACGGCGCATTGCCGTTAAATGTGGCATTGGCAAACTCAACATTGTTCATCTGCAGGACAAATCCATGCGTGCCGGAATTGAGTGCGGCAAACCTGAAGTTAAAGTCTGTCTGCCGGTTGGCAATGGCGTTGGGCAAGTCCAGATTAACGGTTGCGTTGGGGTCAGTTACTGAGAATTGCTCGCCAAACCAGTTCAGGCCTGAGTTCAGCGGATTGCTTCTTTCTTCCTCAACAAATGCCAGACCCTGGTACTCCTCAACCACTGCACCGCCGGGCTGCCCCGAGGTTGCAATCTGCATTCGCTTGCCGGCCACGCTGCCGTCGAGGGACAGCCAGTAGAGATTATCAAAATCGTAGTGATTGATGTAATGAACAAATCGCCGCTGGTCCGGATCGAACTCCCAGCCCTCGACGCCCCTGCCGTAGAACAAAATAAAATCGTCGAGATCGAACCGGCCGTCGCCGCCATCCACGACCAGAATTGCGTTTTCCGTCAAACCGTCCGGCCGCGCAGCATCGATGTGTCGCAGCAACTCCCGCCCACCATTGTTAAACAGGCGAATACGCGTGGGATCAACCTGTGATAAATCCAGGCTGCTGATGTTGGACTCAAGAAAGCGGCCATCGATTTTGTACATTCCCTCCTGGCGGATCTTGAAGCGATAAAACGTGGTACCCTGAAGACTCGACAACCTGGATAGCTTCCTGCCTGCTGTGACCGGTTTGCGCCAGTCCCGGGACTGCTCGTAATTCAGAATGGCGCCACGGTAAAGTTCTTCTTCAGCGCTCGAGTGGGCGCTTTGTTTCGTGCCGGAAAGTACCCGTCCGCCGGCAAAATCAAGCCGCAGGACGATGCGGTCGTACTTGAGAATCTGTCTCTGCTGCGGCTGGTACTGCGCACCCGCAACCCGAACCTGAATAATCTGGTGATCGCGAAACGTGGCGGCCGGACTGATTTGTACAAGCTCGCCTGGAAAGACCTGGCTGCCGCCGTAAACCGCGCCATCAAACACAAATTCATCAACGTGCGCATCATCAAGTTTCTTGTGCCGGGGAAAGGGCACGATGCGCACATTCGCCAGCGGTTCGGAACGCGCGGCAACAATCCGGTAGCTGACGGTTGCTCCCCACGGAATTGCGACAGTCGCAACGTGATACGGAATCTGCGGCTTGCCTTCTTCCTCCGCCAGAATAGCGCCAGGAAAATCGATGCGTGTCAACTCCTGTCCTGCGAAATCCTCGGTTTCAACATACCAGCGCTGCGGGGTGAAAGCAATAGTCAGACCGCGCGCATCGCGTTGAAGAATCCGGGCAGCGTGATTGGATCCTGCCGCGGGCAAGGCAACTTGCGTGGCCGCCAACAGCGAAAACATCAGGATTACAGCGGCGTGGAAGTATTTACATCTCATGACCATAGATTTGGCAACTCGTCTTCTGTTTCGTGAACGAAAAAAATAAGCACCATACCGACAATAACGACAATGCTGTACATAACCAGCAAAAACAACCTCGGCTGCGGCACGAAAAACAACTCGTAACCCAAACCGAGCCCACTGAGTGTTGCATAACAAATGCCCCTGAGCGTGAACCTATCCATCGACTCTCCATTCATAACAAAGAAAACACGACAAATTCTTCCCGCGTCCGGGCACGAAATTATTTTCGTGCTCCTGGCTGCCGGACAAGAAACCAAATATAAGAATTCAGGCTGCAAAATAGAAAGGAAAAAACAGAAACTTGCAGGATTCATGTAGACCTCTCACTGCCGTCCAAGATGGTCTTCTTTAGATTTCCTTGTCGGCTTTGAGCTCATCAAGCTCAGCTTTCATGTGACGAATCTGCTCCATCACGCAATTCATGATCTCCACTGCCACCCTTTTCGATTTGTCCCGGCCGTAAAATTCGGAAAGATCCATGGGCTGGCCATAGTACACGTACACCCTTTTGAACATTCTTGGCAGCATTGCACCGATGGGCAGCACCTCGTTTATCCCCTCAATGCAAACGGGGATCACCGTGGGGTGCGTCTCCATTATCAGGAGTCCGGCGCCGCCACGGGCTCTCCCGATTGAGCCGTCGCGCGAGCGTGTGCCTTCAGGAAAGATGGTCATGGGGCCCAGACGCAGCTTCTCCGCCATCCGGAAAATAGCGCCGACATCCTTGCGGCCCTTCTTGATAGGAATACATTTCCAGTTATCGGCCAGCCAGGCCAGAAACCAGTTGCGGTAGAAATTCTCTTCGGCGGCGGGATTCCAGGGTAACAAAAAGGCCCTGAGCAAACAAGCCGGGTAAAACGCAAACAGCCCCACGGGAAAACTATCGATCATGGTTTGGTGGTTGGACAGAAGAAGGGTGTTTGCTTCATGCGGTACATTCTCCTTGCCGATGATGGTCGTCCGGTTAAACACCTTGAAGAAAATGTACCAGAGTGTGATGGTAAAATTGGTAACAAGATAATGCGTCACCGGCCAGATGAGCTTGGACAGCCAGCCTCGCTTTCGTACAGCCATATTCCCTCGTGGATTATTATATCACAGTGCACCTGAAAACGTGTCAGAAATTTATCTCATCACGCCTGAATAGTAAAGGAAATGATGCGGGTAGTTCTAAGTTGAGACGGTGACTATCACTCACGGGGGAAAGCTCGCCGCATCAAACGACTTTAACCACAACGAGGGTCGCGTCGTCCTCACTCATTTCTGGTGATTTCTCGTAAGTCGCCCGGCGTGTTGAGGTTGAAAAGGGAGCGGGCATTCGTAAGTTCTACAAACTCTGCTTTCACCGCGCTCAGCAGCCCATGCAGACTGACCTGTTTCTTTTTGATCTGTATCTCGATAACTGATAAACATGCGCGCGAATAAATGGCGCACAGCGGCTCCGGTCCTCTTTCAATACGGATGGCAAGAGCATTCTGATTCGAGTAACGGCTGCAAACCATTTCGATGGTTGCAGTGGAAATAAACGGCAAATCGCAGGCGAGAAAAAAACTGGCCTCAGAACCAGAATCGAGCAATCCGGCATGAATTCCCGCGATGGGGCCGACATTCCGGTGGACATCGCCAATCATGGGCAACCCAAGAAAACTGTATTCTGCTGGGGAGTTGGTCACGATCTTAATGCAACCTGTTTGCGTTGGGATAACCCGCACGACCCGCTCGATGACTGGAACGTCATCAATTATCAGCAGCGCTTTATTGCGCCGCATGCGCTTGCTGCGCCCACCGGCAAGAATGTAGAAATTCATGGATCCTACTTAACTATTTTCGCGGAATTTGTCAATGGCAAGGTACCAGATCGTGACGAACAATGAAATCGGCGAAGAGCCTGGCCTTCAAGCGCGAGCCTTCAAATGTGATGTGGCGGCCGTCATGAAAATACTGCTTATCCGCCGGAAACTCATTTGCAAAGTCGAAAAGATAGACATCATTCTCTTGGGCAATCTCCCGCATGACCTGATTGTGTTGAAGGTAAGCTGAAATATACTCTTTGGATGAGGCCCTCGGCTGGTCTTCGAACAGGGTGGAAAACGCAAATGTCGCCAGCACCGTTGTGATGCCGCGTGCCTGCGCAATATGCACGATGCTTTCAAGATTGCGTCTGTAATAAACCGGCTTGTTCGTCTCCAACATTTGCTTTGCGCTCACCTCCTTGAAAATACCCTTCGGGTAGCTCTTGTGCATTTTCTGATACTGAAAATCTCCACCGTAGAACGTATCTGCCCGCCGGTCAACGGTTCTGCTGATGTCCACGTGCGGTAGGGTGACGCCCAGCCGGATCATAAAGAATCTAAAAAGCGTGCTGTACTCCAGAATGCTCGGCATAAAAACACTGGTTACATTGGGCAGGCTTCTGCCAGAATTATCGCCACGGTAGGCCTCCGGCGGCCAGATGAAGCGGGGATGAATATCGTTGACGGCATGGTAAACGATGATCATGTCCGGCGCCAGATCCAGCACACGAAACTCGAAATTGATGAGCGACTCCCAGGTGCTCCACCCGGGCGCGCCAGCGTTGATCACGTTTACATTCCCATGACCGCGGCTCTTCAGTTCGGTTTCAAGCAACTCCGGATAGGCATGCCGGTAATCTTCGACGCCAGAGGAATAGGTCGTGGAGCCGCCAAGACAGACGATGCGGAACTCGTCTCCGGGTTTCGGAAGTGCGATTTCCTCGCCGCGGTAACCCAACGAGTTGTGTTTGTTTTTGCCGTGGCGGTAATTCGGCGTCGGGAAATAACCGAGATAGCGGTGAAACGATTTCTTGAATGAAAATAAACTGTCGTTTTTCGCTCGCGTTTCCAACTGGTGCAGAGACGCATAACGCAGAAATCCCAGCTCGCTGGCGAACCCGGTGAGATAAATCCGAATTGTGACTTCAGAGGCAACAAGAAAAATAAGGACCGAAAACAGAGAAATTACAACATTTGTGAATATCGACTTGCCATCTTTCATAACAGCTAAGGCTCTTTTTCCGGAAATACGGGAACAACGGATCGAAAATTTATGAAAGAAATGACTGAGAAGCAAGGCAATGTTGTGGCGGCGACAAGGGGAAAACAGATACAGCTTGAAGCAAAAACCTGAACATTAAAGGTCACCGAGGCACACATGCCATGTCGGCGGCCTTGGGAATTTAATCTGTCGTGCTTGCTGCCAAATCCGAAACTAATCCATTTGATCCAGGAAAGGAGAAATTTTGTTTAGAATACCAGCATGCGCCTTGCCGTTGCTGGCAATGAAACCCTTTGCATTGAAGACGTCTTCTTTGTTGTAAGTCAGAGGATTGCCCCAGCAATCGGTCATCTGGCCGCCGGCTTCTTCGAGGATGATTTGCGGTGCGCAGGTGTCCCATTCCTTGGTTTTGGAGTTCGGGTGGATGTATAGGT
Source organism: Caldithrix sp. (assembly GCA_004357015.1). GTDB lineage: Bacteria > Zhuqueibacterota > Zhuqueibacteria > Oceanimicrobiales > Oceanimicrobiaceae > CR04bin15. Next base: position 7,783 of record SMXE01000112.1, on the reverse strand, counting down.
CGCTTTTCTGTTCGACCAGCAAACCCACCTTCAGCCCCACACTGCCGGAAGCCACCTCTTTTTCGATACCGAGTGTGTCTTTGATGGTATCTACCAGCGGCGCGCGGTGAGAGCGGCTCACCACCATCCGCATTTGATCGACAGCAGCAACGTCGGAGACCCGCACCGAAATTTTCTCACCGGCCCGAACGACGAACGCGCCGTCCCCTTTTACAGCGAACAACATCATGTCAGTGGTCGGCTGATAAACCACGCCCAGAACCGGGCGGCCATTTTCAACCAGGCCTATCATAACGGAAAACTGGCCTACTTTTTCGATGAATTCCTTGGTGCCGTCCATCGGATCCACCAACCAGACGCGGCTCTTGCTGAGCCGGTTAAGGTCATCTTTCGACTCCTCAGCAAGGATGCCGTCATCAGAGAACAGTTTGCTCAATTCAGCCGTAATAAACTCATTTGAATCTTTATCTGCCTGCGTCACAGGATCAGTTTCGTTTTTCCAGCTGACCGACACATCCGTATCATAGAAACTCATAACAATCCGGCCGGCCTCCAAGCTAAGTTCCTGTGCAAGGTTCAGTTCTTTTTCCAACATAAATAAATGATTCCGTTTGGGTTGAATTAGTATCTGGCTAATCTTTGAATTCTGTTCCTGTCCAAATCCAGCCGCACAATATCAAAGTTATTTGAACGACCCAGCGTAAACACGATACTAGCGCCGTCGGGTGACGTTCTCGCCTGCCCGATCTCCGCCTCCGTTCTGTAAATGATGTCGGCTTCGCCATCCGCCAGGTTCAATCGCCGCAACTCGGTAAAGCCATCGGCACTCTCGGTTTGAAAATACAGCCAGCTTCGGCTGTCATCCAGCGAAAATCTCGGAAACGGCTTGAGGCCTACATTGGCAGATATTGTTTCAACGGCTGCGGTTTTCAGGTTGACTTTAATAATAGCAAAGCCGCCCCGCGTTTGCGGAAACTTATAGTCGCCTGCGCCCTCAAAGGTTTGCGTAAGGAAGACATTTTCATCAACCCAGGTGACGTCAGGAAACCAAGGGAAATGCGTCTGAGTCGCATACGCCCCCGTGTGCAAAATCTGCTTCTGAGTGCAACCGCGCTGGGCGTAATAAAACTTCACCTGACCCTGCTCGCCAGCAAATTCCAACATGATGCGAATCATATTCCTGCCGTTAGGCGACTCCGATGTCATGACATTATGCGCGTAATCCGGGAGAGCACTCATGCCCAAAAGGCTGTAACCGTCGGACAACGGCCGGCCATCTGCGTTCGTCACCGGCGTCATGGCGCGCGTCTGCAAATTCAGTCTCCAGAGCTGCCATTCAGAGATCCTCTGGTAGAAATCGAACGCCATGTCTTCTTCCGCCGCTGAATCTGAGGTGAGAACCAAAATGTCTCCGGTGTGTTCGTCCATCGCGTAATCGACCACACCCATGGAGGTCAGGGGCACAACCGCAAACCCGTTGCGATCCGCCAGCATGAGTCGGCAGCGCAAAGCCGCAAACGACATCTCGCCCGCAGTGCACTCCAGATAAACAATATGACGTCCACCATCGACGAAGCGAGGATTGACCTCCAGAAGCTGTTCCGTGTGGGTGATGTTCCTGGCAGAACCAGATATGCCTGAACCTGGCGGAGCCGCATGTGCGCCCGCAATAAAGCGTCCTGAAAGAGTGAGCAGCATCATGGCTGGCAGCCATAAGCCGCGACACATTCGAAATGCTGTATTTTTCGTCATTTTATGAAGCCTTCCTTCCATTTATATATATAGACAACTGTGGCTCTCTATTCCTCTCAATTTCTTTGAATTCAGATAGTCTGAATTTAAACTACGAGCAAGTATGATGCCGGAATTTCAGAGGCTGGGTCAAGTGGCAAAGAAGAGTTTTTAAGTCACTAAGAATCAAGCATGCCTACTGTCAGGCCTGTGCTGCTTGGCTGCGGTAGTAGTACCTTGCAGGACGGCACAGAGTGTATAATTTACACATCAGGTGACTCAGGCAAGCGCTAGCCATTCGTCTTCTTTTTGAAACGAGGGCGAGCGGCTATGGAACTATTTCAATGCCATCGTGCATAAACTGCGGCGAAAACAACTGATCTGGGTAGAATTGTAACAATTCAAGTAGCAAGAAATGCACGACTCGAACGTATCAGGGTGAAACACTCGTTCTCTCTTATGAGATTTTGGGAGGTTAAGGCAATTGATGCTCGGCTACATTCAGGCTGGCGAGAGCGTGTGATCTAATTCGATTTGGCCACCCGCAGCCACTTCTCAACCAATCGTAGCAGATCAGCGGTTACAAAAGGCTTGGCAATGTAGTCATCGCAGCCAGCCATGAGGGTCTTTTCGCGGTCGCCCTTCATGGCCTTGGCGGTCATGGCCACAACGGGCGTGTTCTTAAACATAGTCTGTGACTTCAGGTTTCGGGTGGTTTCGTACCCATCCATGCCGGGCATCATAATGTCCATCAAAATCAGGTTCGGTTGCACACTCTCTGCCAGTCGCAGCGCCTCTCGCCCTTCGTTGGCAAAATGCACCTGATAACCCGCACCTTCCAGAATGAGCTGCAAGGCGTACTGCGTGTCTTTGTCGTCGTCCACCAACAAGATCGTTGAGGGTGCGCCACCTTCATCGCCGTTAGGCTCTGGCAGCGGCTTTTGGGGGCGCGTTCTTCGAAGGTTAAAAAATCTTGGAAAATCGAGTAAATTGCTTTTCTTTTTCCGTCTTTTTTCAAAGCTAGCCAAGTGCGCCAGAAGTTTCTTGGGTTGAATGGGCTTCACGAGATACTCATCTGCGCCCAGTTGCAGAGCGCGTTCGCGTTCCGAGAGGATGGATGTGATGATGACCGGGATGTCCTTGGTTTCCGAGTCAGTCTTCAGGTCATCCAGGATTTCCCAGCCGCTCTTGCCGGGCATAATAATATCGAGTGTGATGGCGAAAGGATGATACTGTCTGGCCAGGGCAAGAGGTGGCTCGCCATTGGCGGGAAAAACCACCTGGTAGTGGTTCTCGCGCAAATAATGTGACATGATGTAAAGCGATTCCTTCTCATCATCGATGATCAGAATTCTCTTCTTGTCCCGCACTAAATGATGGCGATCGTCCTGGATGTCCAGACTGATACCCTCTTCTGGTGGGCGGGTGACTTTGCCGACTATCTCGGTGACACTGTTTTGGCCCCGGAGGTCTTTCTTCGACTTAACCGGCACCACCATGGTGAACGTGGACCCTTTGCCCAGTCTGCTTTCTACCAGCACCTGTCCGCCGATGATGTCCATAACTTTTTTCGTGATGGCCAGGCCAAGTCCGGTGCCGCCGTATTGTCGGGTGTCTGTACTGTCAATTTGGTGAAACTCCTTAAACACTTCTTGCACACGGTCGGACGGAATGCCGATGCCCGTGTCAACCACCCGTATTTGCAACTCTGCCTTGCTCTTCATGCTCATGTCAACTGTGATGCCGCCTGAGCGCGTAAACTTTACGGCGTTGCTGAGTATATTGGTTAGCGCCTTGGTCAATTTATCCTGATCAGAAAAGAACATCTTTGGCACGTTACGGGCGCAGCCATACTCAAGCGCCAACCCTTTCTTGATGCACAACGGCCGGATTTCTTCCACAGTTTCCTCGACAACAGCGCGGATGGGGATTTCCGAATAGACCGGGTCCATGCGTCCCGACTCGATTTTGGAAAGATCCAGAATATCGTTGATGAGGCTGAGGAGATTCTTGCCGCTGCGCTGAATGATTTCAAGCTGTTTGCGTCGCTCGGCGTCCTCCTTGGCAGTGGCGGTGGAAAGCTGAATATCCGAAAGCGTGATGATGGCATTGAGTGGCGTGCGCAACTCGTGCGACACATTTGCCAGGAACTCCGATTTCATCTTATTGGCCTTCTCCAGTTCCACCGCTTTCTGGCGTGTCTCGTCGAACAATCTGGCATTTTCCAGCGCCATCGACGCCCGATCCGCCAACTCCTGCGCCAGTCTGATCTCATCATTCCGGTACTGACGCTTGGCATCAAATAGCAAGTAGACCATAACGCCAAGCATGCGGCCCCGCACTCTAAGCGGCACACACATGATGGACGAAATCGCGTGCCGCTCGTCAAGATAGCAGAACATGGTTTCACTCAACTCCTCGTCGAACGGACTCGAGGCAAGGGACGCCTTACCCGTGGTCATGACAGCGCCAACGATTCCGACGCCTGCCAGACAAGGGAAAGCTTCGGTGCCCTTCACAAACAAGTCAACCGTGCCGGGGTTATGATGGAAACTGGCCTCGGGGCGCAGCACTTCGTTGCGTTCATCCATCAGCAGGAGCGTGCAAAACTCACCGATGGTGTTGCCGGCTTTCTTCACCACCGCCTCAAGCACTTCATCCACGTTCAGACTGGAGTGGAATAATTTGCCAATCTCGGCAAGAAACTTTGACTCGCGCTCGTTTTCCTTTTGCGCCTGAAACAACCGGGCGTTCTCGATGGCCAGCGCAGCTTTGTCGGCAAAGATCTCAAGATCGCGAATCTGGTCGAGACCGGGCCGCTGGCCATCTGCCGGATCGTCCACGCTAATCAGCCCCAGGATCTTGTCCTTGGTGCGAATGGGCACCAAAAGCGCGTCCAGACTCTGCCAGCCACCCTCACCCGATGCGTCATGTTTCGTCAGAATGGCGTACGGCGTGTCTGCGCTGATGAGGTTCTCCTCTTTCGGGATGAAATACGAACGGCTGATCCGGAATCTTTCCTTGAAGTATTTCTCGGTGTGCTCAAATGGAATGTCGCCCCAGGTCATGACCTGTTCGACTTCTTTCGGATCCAGTCCGGCTGTAGCCACGGTGCGTGAGCTGAGCTTTTCCGCATCCCGCAAAGAGATGACCGCTTTTCCCCAGCCCAATTCGTGCACGCCTTCACAAATCTTGTTGATGATGACGTCCACATCCGCGTTGAGACCAATTTCTTCACCAATCTCCAGCAATTTGCCAAGCTGCTTTACTTTCTTTTGTAGTTGCGCAGTTCTGGTTTCGATACCCGCTTCGAGCTTATGGGTGTAATCTTCCAGCTCATCCTGCAGCTTTTTGTATTCGGTAATATCGCGACCAACCGCCATGGCGCCAATGCGACGTTTGTTGCTGTCGAACAGCGGACGCGCGTACCAACTGCACAGAATCGCATCTCCATCACGGGGCTTGATCAGCACTTCGTAGTCTTTTATCTCAACCTGAATCGCCGTGCCGTAGTCCTTCTCCAGCTTCTTGAGATCGTCGAAGAAAATCGGCAGGAGTTTCTTGCTCAATTCGTCCGCCGCAAAGCCCAGCCTTTTCCGGCCGTAGTCGTTGATGAAAGTGCACTGGCCGTCATTGTCCACCACCAGCAGAATATCGGACATAGCTGAAATCAGTGATTCGTAGTATGAGCGGGATGCCTCCAACTCATTTGTCTTGGTAACCAGCTTTTCGGCATGCTCCTGAACGCTACGCTCGAGCGTTTTACGCCGCGTGATATCCTGTTCGATCCAGAGGCAGCGGATGCGCGGGCTGTCTTTATCTTCGATAGGGACGACGGACAATTCGCCGATAAACCCGCTGCCGTCTTTGCGCTTGGTGTGAAACTCGCCGCGCCAGACTCTGCCTTCTTTCATCAGGTCGCCAATCGACTCCAACGCGATCTCGCTGCGCTGATTGTAAGCCAGCGCCACCACCTCTTTGCCCAACAGCTCGGTCCCATGGTAGCCCGACATCTCCTGAAAAGCTCTGTTGGCATAATTTATCCGGCCATCCAGATCGGTGATCAGAATGCCTTCGGTAGAATGTTCAATGCCCTGGCGAAACGTTTCCAGGCTTTTGCCTTGTTCCTGAAACGCTTCCTGCAATTCGAACTGAACTCGCTTCTGTTCCGTCAAATCAGTGATGATGTACTGGGTACCGTCCACCCCGTCGCCCTTGCCAAAAACCGGAATCACGTTGGCCAGTCCGTAAACTTTTTCAGTGTTCTTATCAAGCAAGACCACCTCAATGCTGCTGCCGGACTCGGTCTGTAGCTGCACGCCGGCAACGGCCACCCGCTCATAACTTGTGGATTCAAAGAAGGTCGAAACATGCAATCCGATGACACTGGCCTTGTCATACTTGAGAATGCTGCAGAAAGCCGGATTGCAATACTTGACGCTGCCGCCGGCATCTGTGATGGCCAGGCCCTGCGGCAGGTTGTTCAAAATCTCGAAAGACACTGAGCGGTCGAACAAAAGAATCTCCCCCTCGACAGAAAGCGCGTCGCTCAAACGCCGCTGACTGGTGGCCAGACGCCGTTTGTAAGCGACAATGCCGACAAAGAGCAAGGTCAGAAAAATAATCTTACTCACATGCGCGACTTCAAAGAAAATATCGCCAAGACTCTGCCACAAGCCCTGGTAAATGCTGGCGAAGATACCGAAAACCAGCGCGACTGCCAGCCAAGCGGACGTATTGCCGCCGTGTTTGTCGCCATTCACCAAGATGCTGACCGCAAAGCAGCCTGCCAGGATCGCACAGATATCCAAAATTCGCCTGACAAAAAGAATGTGTCCTCGAGCATAGAACAGCGAAGAGTCCACTTGCAATGCAACGACCACCAGCGCTAAACCGACAAAGAAGCTTGCCAGCCAGATTTGGACTCTTTGGGACGCCTCTCCACGCACCGACAACAGTCCCACGGCAAGATAAAGTGCGAGAAAAAAGCGCGCAAAACTTTCCAGCGCGATGGCAGCATTAAAGCTTTGAGATAGGAAAGGGAGAACAAAAGAGCCGGGGACGAAGAAGACTTGCAACAGGTTGAGTATGACAAAAAGCGCCAGCCCTTGCGCCCACCAATCAAATTCCCGCAGCCTGGTGCGATCATATTCACGCAGGCAGAATAACAGCAGGATGAACGCAATATAGGCGGAAAAAAGCTCCAACAGCGCATGCCTCTCCGGAAGAAAAGACACGCGCGCTGAAACCTGAAATAGCAAAGGGATGGTTGCAAGCAGGTGAAACGCAACTATCCCCACCGGGAAAAGAGCAGAAAAAACTTTGCGGTTTTTGCTCAGAGTTCGCATTCTACAGACTCGGCATGAAAGTCACCAATTTCACTCGACTTAGCGCCGGAGAAAACTATTCAAAAAAACCCGCCCACCTTTGACAAGGGCGGAGAGCACTGCTGTAATATCGAGCAGCGGTCTCTCAATTCGCTCCTGAATCATGAGCTCAAAGTCCCTAACATTGCGGGTGGTATCTCTGATGGCGGCTAAGCTGTCTCCGACTTTGTCCATCTCCCTATCCACGGCCCTGACAATTGACTGCGCATCGGCCACAATTTGCGTCACATCGTGTATGACGGGCGCCATCTGCAACCGCGTGCTTTCGAGCAACCGCTGTGCCTCACTGAGAGCTTTGACTGCTTTTACCGCAATTGCGATCCCACAGAGCGTCATAATGAAAAGCAATCCTGCAATGATCGCAACACTGGTCGAAATTTCCATAGCTTCCACTTGGCTTGTTCTAATATATTTAGTTGTGACTGAAAATCACGTCCGCGCGAATCAGGCCTTCTTTCGCTTTGTGGCTTTCTCTTCTTTGAAGGCCGCGACACTGGCGTCAATAGCGTCTTTGATCCGTGTGGTCTCTTTTGTCACGGCGGCCTTGCTATCCTCGAATTTTCCTGTAGCCACACCCTTCAACTCCCCGACTGCTGATTCAGCCTCTTTGCGAAGCTCCTCAAGCTGTTTCGTGGTTTCTTGCATCAGAACTTCAGCTTTCTTTT
>SMXE01000111.1 GCA_004357015.1 Caldithrix sp. | reverse complement strand
CGAATCGTGGCCGTTGTAACCGAGTAGAGGCCGCCACAACACCAGTATCGCGTCGTTCGGCATGTGGATGTATTTCAACAACGGCAGGTCCGGCCGGATTTCCAGCCGCGGCTTGGCATTGTTCAGCCGGTTGCTGTCCATGATGCGATCATCCGGATCGACGTTGACCGATTTCGGCTTTTCAATGGTTTCGAAAATGAGTGTCGTCTCTTCTGCCCGACCGTCCCAACGCTGCACGACTTTCTCGCCGTTTGCAAGCTCGAGCGCCACATCCAGAGGCATGATGCCATCGCCTTTGCGCTTCAGTTCGACTTCGGTGATCCAGGTGTTGTCGTCGCGCTTCGTCTTCTTAACTTTGCCTTTGCTGTAATCGATCGTCGGCGTGGCCCGCAGCCATTGCTCGAAGAACCAGTCCAGATCCTGCCCGGAAACTTCCTCGAATGTGACACGCAAATCTTTCTCGGTTATGTGCATGTAGGTGTACTGCGCCACAAGTTGTCTCAGACTTTGTTTGAAAGCCGCGTCGCCAACGACGTAACGCAGCATTTCATAGAAAATGTCAGACTTGACGTAGACATTGAACAGCGCGCCGATGGGATCATGGTACTTGTAAATCTCTTTGGCTATAGGTTCATTTTGTCCGGATGCGTTGTAGAGGTGTGTGAGGTTGCGCACGACCTCGTCCAGGCTGGGCAGCGGATACTGCCGTTCCAGCCAGTTCATGTCCTCCTGCGCCAGGTCCATCTCGTACCCCCGCGGCCCGTGCATTTTTTCCGAAAACGATTTTCCCATGTAAACCTGCAGCCCGCTGGCCAGCCACGATTCTTTGACGCCGTTGGTACCCACCAGCCCAGGAAAGTAGATGCTCGAGAATTCGTAAGCCAACTCAAAATAAGAGTCGTACTGAAACAGCGCCATGCCGGGCACGGCGTAGTTCCGATGCGATGCCCTGACGACGGTGAGCTGGTGGAGCGGATACGCGCCAAAATGCTCGGCCAGATAGTTAAGCGCAGGGGGAAGTTGCTCCAGCATTTTCTCCAACCAATGGCTGTGCTGCTTGCTCTTGTAAAGAAAGTGGATCTCTTTCCCTGCGATTTTCTGCTCATAGTACAAAAAATCCGGCGAAGCGCTCCAGATGAAATCGTGCAAGGTGTGCGCCTTGAACCGCACCTGCCGCGTTCCCTGCGCGATGCCCTGTGCGAGGAGTGCATGCCTGGTGGAGTCGTGCCACGCCTCGAACCCGTCTTTCTGCAGCGCAGTGTCAACCGCAACCCGGCGCCAGCCAGGATCGCCCCCTATCACTTCACCGGAGGCCGCCACAATGTAGTTGCCGGGCACCGTCAACCTGATGTCCATGTCGGCGAATTCGCTGTAAATGTCGCTGCTCTGCATCATGAAGTGGAAGGGTTCTGCTTGCCAGCCTTCAGCATCGTAAACCGCCAGCCGTGGAAACCAGAGGATAAAGTCTGTGGGAATCTTGCTCTCTTCACCTGCAGCTTTAGCAGAGAAATCCTGAAAAAAGTTCAGCCCCAAGGTAAGTGTGTCTCCCGGCGCAAGCGAGTATGGCAGCGTCAGGTCGAGGATGGTGTCGCTGAAGTCGTAAGCCTGCAGCGGAAACTCTGTGCGCTCACCTATAGATAGAAACTACAAGCTTTGAATCGTCAGCGGGTAGCCACGATTTTGGTCAAAATCGAGGCTGCCGCCGCTGAAGCGCTTCATTTCCCGCATCGCCGTGTTGTCTTCATCGTGAAACGCATTGGAGGGCACTTGCAGAAAAATGCTGGAGAGGGTGTCCGGTGAATTGTTCTGGTAGAAGATCTGCATATCGCCATTCAGCCGCTTCGCCAGCGTATCCAGTTCAGCGACGATGCGGTAGCGGACGCCCTGCTGCCAGTGCGAACGTTCCGGTGCAGGTACTTTGCTGACAGCGAGCAAAAAACTCCCGCCGAGAAGAAGGATCGCGGTGATCCGCCAGTTTTGGTTCATAAGCCAGGACCGATTGGTTCGGATGAAAAGGACGCTAACTCTTACGCAAAGTAAGTCAATTTAGTTCTGACTTCGGTATAAAAACTGCGTGTGCTGTGTCCCGGCCTTGGCGCAGGAATCGCCGCGGCGCTGCTGGGACTTGATTTTTCAAATTGATATATCTATGTTTAAGTTGCGGTGGGAGTTTGGATAATGCTCTAAGAAGTTGAAGGAGGCAAGAATGAAGATACTCATTTCCGGCGCGTCCGGTCTGGTCGGCACGGCGCTTGAGCCGTTCCTTAGAGTCGGCGGCCACGATGTCAATAAACTGGTGAGAACGAAAAACAGCAAAAACTGTTGCGACGTTTACTGGGACCCGTACCACGATGAGTTGGACCAGGCTTCTCTGCACGGCGTTGAGGCGGTGGTGCACCTTTCCGGTGAAAACATTGCGGGCCGGTGGACTTCCGGCAAGAAAGCCAGGATCCGCGACAGTCGCATTACGACGACGCGCCTCCTGAGCCAGACTATCGCCAATCTGGAGCACCGGCCAAAAGTATTTGTTTGTGCCTCGGCCGTCGGCTACTACGGCGACCGCGGCGACGAACTTTTGAGCGAGGATAGCAAATTTGGTGACGGGTTTTTGGCAGACGTGGTGCGCGAGTGGGAAGCCGCCACAGCGCCGGCGGCAGCAAACGGCATCCGTACCGTTAACCTGCGAATCGGCGTCGTGCTCAGCCGCGCCGGCGGGGCGCTTGCCAAGATGCTGACGCCGTTCAAGATGGGAGCGGGCGGCATTATCGGCAGCGGCAAGCAGTACTGGAGCTGGGTTGCAATCGACGATGTGGTCGGTGCGATTCACCATGCGTTGATCACAGAATCGCTAAAAGGACCGGTGAATCTGGTGGCGCCACAGCCGGTGACCAACGCCGAATTCACTAAAACATTGGGCAGGGTGATATCACGGCCGACGCTTTTCCCCATGCCCGCGTTTGCGGCAAAAGCTGCGTTTGGCGAAATGGCGGAGGCGCTCCTGCTCGCCAGCACGCGGGTGGAGCCGAGGAAATTGGTCGAGTCAGGCTACCAGTTTAAGCATCCGGACCTGGAAGGCGCACTGCAGGAATCTCTCAAGAAAAACCAGTAACAGCTCCCTGTGCACAATGTGCCAAATTATATTAAAAGAAGGAGATAGGTAATGAAGCATTTAAGCTGGTTTCTGATCTTATTCGCCCTGGCCTGTTCATCAGGCGATGACCCAAAAACCGCGCAGACAAGAGAGCCTTCCCTGTTTGCACAACCTATTGACTATAGCGCTGACGGCGTAACGCTGAAAGGCTATCTCGCCTACGATAAAAACATCGAGGGCCGGCGGCCCGGGGTGCTGGTTGTGCACGAGTGGTGGGGACACAACGATTACGCCCGCAAGCGTGCTCGCATGCTGGCTGAAATGGGGTACACTGCGCTGGCGGTCGACATGTACGGCGACGGCAAACAAGCAGCACATCCTGATGACGCCGGTAAGTTTTCTATGGAGGTCATGCAAAACCTGGAGGCTGGCGAAGCACGCTTTCGCGCGGCGATTGACCTTCTAAAAAGCCAGGAAACCACGGACCCGCAGCAGATTGCCGCCATTGGGTACTGCTTTGGTGGGGGTGTTGTGCTGCACATGGCGCGCATTGGCACAGACCTGGCCGGCGTTGTGAGCTTCCACGGTGGCCTCGACTCCATGCACAAGCCCGAACCAGGCAGCGTGAAAGCTCGTGTGCTGGTTTGCCACGGCGCAGAGGATAAATTCACCACGCCGGAACAACTCGAATCCTTTAAGAAAGAAATGGACGCCGCTGGCGTGGACTACAAATTTATGTCCTATGAAGGCGCGATGCACAGTTTCACCAATCCGGATGCGGATAAGTTCGCTGAGGAGTTTGGACTGCCGCTGGCATACAACGCTGAAGCCGACGCTCAGTCCTGGCAGGATATGCAGGATTTCTTCAGCGAGATTTTCCCGGACAATTAAATGCAAGGCGCAGAAGTGTTTCGCAGACTAACCCTTTTCCTTCTTGCTCTTTTGGTCGCCGCGTGTGTCTCCAACACTGATACTGCAAACATCAACATGCACTGGCAGCCGGTCGATTCGCTCAACGTGGTCCTACCCGCAGGCATTCGTGTTTTCGCCGGTGAAAACGATGCTTTGCCGCTGCGGGCGTGGTACGTTCGGGTTGAGGAAGGGCGACCGGAAATCGTCACCCACGTCTTGATGTCTGACGACGAAAGCGACAACCGGGAAACGGTCTCCAGCTTTGCCCGGGATGAAGGCGCTTGCGTCGTGATCAACGGCGGCTATTTCAACATGAGCCGGACGCCGTCTAATCATGCTGGCTTGCTGGTTTGCGACGGCAAGATTTTGTCCCGGGCCACGCCTTCGGTTTTGCGGGATTCTTTACGCTACCAGACTGTGCGCGCGGCCCTGGGCTTTACCTCCGAAGACGAAATCGATATCGCTTGGGTCACTAACCGCAGCGATTCGCTGTTCACCTGGACTGCGCCGCCGCAACACGCGCCGGGGCGCCCGGCCCCTAAGCTTGATTATTCAGAGGCGCAGCACTGGAACATCCGGGATGCGGTCGCAGCCGGCCCGGCTCTGATTGTGGACGGAAAAATCAAAATCACTTCGGACGAAGAAGTTTTTTTTGGCACCACGATTCCGAACGTTCATCCGCGCACCGCAGCCGGCATTACGTCGAGTGGCGATTTGATCCTGATGGTGGTGGATGGCCGCCAAATGGCCAGCCGCGGCGTCAGTCTGGAGGAGCTGGCATCTCTCATGCTGGAAGTCGGTGCCGTCGAGGCGCTCAATCTTGATGGCGGCGGTTCGTCTGCGTTGGTGGTAAACAAGTCGCTTCTCAATCGTCCTGTGGGCGGCACAACTGAACGTGAGGTGATGTCAGCAATTGCGGTCTTTTGTGCAGTGGAAAACAACTGACTTTATAATCAACATCTTAAACTTGTCGATATGAGAATATCCAACACCCCTCGATACGTCCTGCTGGAAAACGTGGGACTACTCGGGATGCTATTCCAAGTCCCACCTTGCAGAAACAACAAATAAGTTCAGTCTTTTTTTGCACTCTATAATGACAACCATTAAACTCATACTCTGGCTCCACAATGCACTCAACGCATCGATAGTCGCGTTTGGGCTTACTATCGGCGTTTGGGGCTTGAAAGGAGAAGGAGGAGCGCTCTGGGCATCCTCCTGTGTAACATGAACTCTATGTTCTATCTCTCCAAACTTCGACGTTTGCGGGTGAAACGAGGCCGTCATCAGTACTCACCACCTTTGTATATAGTGCATTTCCTTTGGAAAGAGAGGGAGGATTAAATGTCACGAAGCCTCACAAAAAATGGAGTCGATTCTGCAAATCAAAGACTGCCCCGAATTATGGGGACACAGATAACAAAATACTGGCATGAAGCTTTGGGTTATCAGAAACTACTCTACTTCACGGGTTTTCTTTTATTGGCCAGCGCAGTTTTTCACACGGTTGTCTTAATTGTCTCGGGAGGCACTTTACATGGCGATGTCTCATTTCGGAAGGCCATCTCTTTCGGCGAAGCATTCGGCTTGACAGCAATTTCTCTTGCGTGGTTCTTAACTTTTGTGCCCAAGAAACGTGTCGTTTGGTTAGTTTTATCAAGCATTTACGCAGTCGCCACTTTTGTAGAAGTTTTCCTGGTGATCATGCAGATTTGGCGTCGTGTACCATCACATTTCAATTCTGGCACCCCTTTTGATGCTGCGGTTTTCGCTCTTATGGGTGTATCCATTAGTTTACATGCTCCCTTGATCCTTGGTGTCCTCGTGGGCTCTGCATTTTTTTCAAAAGCCCCGACCAGTCTCAAGTGGGCCGTTACATCAGGCATCCTGCTATTATTGGCCTCTTTAGCTTTCGGATTCGTCATGATAGCAAACAGCAGTCATACCATCGGCCTGGCTGGGCAAATGAAAGTTCCACATGCGCTTGCCTTGCATGCAGTGCAAGTGCTGCCACTATTGGCCTGGCTGCTCAGTTTCACCGGCTTCAGAGAAAACAAACGCAATCGAATCGTCATTGCAGGAATTGCAAGTTACGCCGCTCTGGTTGGCATTACTTCTCTTCAGGCATTTAATGGATTGGCGATGGCCGATTTGAGTTTACTAATGTCTTTCATGCTTTTTTCCAGTGCGATGATTCTCGGCTCTATTTTCTTGTGGGCATTAAATGGATTGCGGCAAAGATGACATGTAAGGAGAAAGTTACACGGCCATCTGGAATATCCGACAGGAAAAACGTGTGATTTTAATAATATTCCGTTGAAAAAACTTGCAGAATTGGGTGGCCTTTAAACCGCCTCGGTCCGCATAACCTCCAGCGGCGGCCGGTCCAGAATGCCGCGGCTGTTAAGCATGCCTATCAACACGGTGACGCCGGTCACCAGAACCAGCACAATGAGGAAAGGCAGGACCGTCGGGAGGAAGAGCGAGTCAAAGACGAAGTAGGCCAGGGCCCAGCCGCCGGCGTAGGACAGCAGCAGTCCTGTCAGCGCCGCCAGTCCACCCAGGAAGATATACTCCACCGCCATGATCTTGACGACCTGTTTACGCGAAGCGCCAAGCGTACGCAGCAAGACGCTCTCCTGCACGCGCTGGTAGCGACTGGTGATCACCGCGGAGGTAAGCACGATCAGGCCCGTGAAAATACTGAAGAAAGCCATGAAGCGGATGACAAAAGAGATTTTGCTCAGGAAACCATCCAGGGTGGACAGCACCAGTGCCAGGTCGATGATAGAGACGTTGGGGAAAGATCGTACCAAAATACGCTGCAGGTCCGCGGACCTGGCGGTGGTCGGCGCTTTGGTGGCAAGGATGTAGATCTGCGGAGCATACTCCAGCGCGCCCTGTGGGAATACGACCATAAAGTTGGCCTGAATGCGTTGCCAGTCCACTTTGCGCAGACTGGCGATGCGGGTGGTCAATGGCACGCCCTGCACGTTCCAGACCAGGGTGTCCCCCACGCTCAGGAGCAGGCGTTGCGCCGCGCCTTCTTCAAAAGAAATGGGAATCACGGACTGCTCTTCTTCTAACCGGCCGATCCAGACGCCGGCAACCACCTTCTCCGATTCGAACAGCGTGTCACGGTAGGTGGTGCGGAACTCCCAGCGCAGGAGTCCGCGACTGACGTCCCGGGTGCTATCGCTCAAAATATCTTCGATCAGTTCGCCTTTCAGGACCGTCAGCCGCATGGTGATCATGGGCGCTTCCTGCAAAATAGGCAGCCCCTGCGCCGTCACCGTCTTCCTGACATCTGCGATTTGATCCGGTTGAATGTCGAACAGGATGAGATTGGGCCGGTTGCCGCCCGCCGCGTAGGTCACTTTGTTGAGTAGCGTGTTGTGCGAGAGATAGAGCGTCGTAATCAGAAATGTGCCGAGGCCGATGGAGAGCATCAGAACCAGCGTCTGGTTGTTGGGCCGGTACAGGTTTGCCAGACCCTGCCGCCAGACGTAGGTCCATGATTTCGGGAAGAAGCGTTTCAGGGAAAAAGTGATCAGTTTGGCGGTGCCGGAGAGGACAGCAAAAGCGACCAACATCGCCGCGATGAATCCAAGACCCACGCGCCAGTTTTCGAATTGTGAGACGGCAAACAGTGCCGTGGCCAGAACGACACTGGCGTAAACCAGCCAGCGGCTGCGGGCCTTCTGGCTTGCGCCTGCACTTTCGTATGAGGCACGCAGGGCCAGCAGCGGAGAGATTTTGCGCACGCCGACCAGCGGAATCAGCGCAAATAGCAGCGCCAGTCCGAAGCCGATGGCGATGCCTTGCAAAACTTCGGCCCAGACGATGGAATGTTCGATCCTGACGGGCAGGAAATCGCCAAACACATCCGGCAGGATAATCTGCAGGCCGAGCCCGAGCGCGGCGCCGAGTACGGAGCCAAGCAGGGCCATCAGCCCGATCTGAATCAAATAGATGTAAAAGGCTTGTTTTGCTCTGGCGCCGAGGCAACGCAGGATGGCGACGCTCTCGAGCTTCTGCCGGGTGTAAACGTGCACCGCGCTGGCCACGCCGATGCATCCCAGAATGAGCGCCACAAATCCGACCAGGTTAAGAAAGTGGTACAGGTTTGTCATCACGTCCCCGATCTGCTGTTTGCGGCTTGCCACCGTGTCGGCCTGGATGCGATGTTTGTTGAGGAACGGCCGCAATGCGGAGACCAGCTTGTCTACGTCGCGACTCGCGCCGAACCTGAAATAAACGCGGTAGCGGACCAAACTGCCACGCTGCAGCAGATCTGTTTCTTCGAGAAAATTCAAGGGTACATACACACGCGGACTGAAGGTGCTGGCGATGGGGGGCTCGCTCGGCAATTTCTTAATCGTGCCCGAAATGTGGAAAGTTATGTCGCCAATTTTGATAGAATCGCCCGGCGCCACGTTGTACTGCAACATCAAGGTTTCATCCAGCAGGGCATTGCGGCCACTCTTGTAGGTCTGCGCCGCAGCCGGCGGCTCAGTCTCGATTTCGCCGTAGAACGGAAAATTGCCCCTGAGCCCGCGCACTTGCACCAAACGTGTGTCTCCGGTTCTCGGAAGGTACGCCATAGAGCCGAACAGTACCTCCTGTGCCTGCTCGCCACCGATGGAGTCGATGACGGCCTGGACTTCTGTTGGGTAGGGTTGCAGGCGGGAAAAAAGCAGGTCCGCACCCAGCAACGTCTTCGCCTGCCCGTCGATGGCGTGTTCGAGATTCTGCCCGAACGAACCGACCGAAACCAGCGAAGCGATACCGAGCACGATGGCCGTCATGAACAAGAAGAGGCGCTTGCGGTGGGTACGGCTGTCGCGCCAGGCCATCTTCACGAGCCAGGTGATGCGGAGAGGGGTTTTATTATTTCGCATGATCGTTTTGGGAATTGCCGCTCCTACATTTTCTTCTTTCGTTTTCTCTGCTCCGCCTGAATCTGCTTATAGAGTTTGCCCTGACTCCTCTGCCGTCTTCTGTTCTCTGCATAGCCGGCTGCGGTTTGCTTGCTTTCGAGAAACTTGAGTTCCTGTTGCAGTTTCATGTAGCTATCATAGCGCTCGCGCGCAAGATCGCCATTTTCAACTGCTGCCAAAACCGCGCATTTGACGGCCTTTGTGTGCGTACAATCAGAGAAGTGGCAGTGTGTGGCCAGCTCCTCGATGTCGGTGAAAGTCTCGGTGAGTCCTTCGTCGGCGTGCCAGAGTTGCAGTTCGCGCATCCCCGGTGTGTCGATG